>DATGJK010000231.1:0-5203 GCA_035295245.1 Acidobacteriaceae bacterium | reverse complement strand
AGCATGGCGGCTGGGGAGCGGAAGCCGCAGCCCCCATCGCCGCCCGCGTCATCGAGGCGTACGTCAACAAGCAGCGCCGCCTGCACAATAACCTCATGATTGCTCAGGATCAGAAGAAAGTAGACGTCGGCGCGCTCTGGTCCAATCCCGCCGCGCCCGACGCCCTCGGCGGCAAGCCACTGCCCGCGTCCCTCACCCAAAAGAATCCGGAACTCGCCGACGTTCGCGGCGGCCACCTCACCGTGCCCGCGACACCAGCTCCGCGTTCGAAGACGGCGCCACCGCAAAGCTCCGACAACTGACATCCGTGTCGTGGCGGTATGGGGTACTGCCGCCCTTCGCTGCTAGCGAAACAGCCTCGGCGCGAAGTCCGCAAACGCCCGCCGCCACGAGAGCCATTCGTGCGCCGTTCCGGGAGACTCGAAGTAGACGTTGTGAATGCCGGCGGCGGTCAACGCATCGCTGAACTGCTTCACGCGGGGACCTTCGACCGACCCCGTTGAGAGAAACAACAGCTTCACCTTGCTGTTGAAGGCCGCCGGGTCGGCGAAGGCGCCGCCACAGCTGGTCTTCGGATCAAATGGCCCGCCGAAGGAGCCGCAGTTGCCGCTGAAGCCGCCGAGGTACGCGAACTTGTCGAGATTCTGTAGCCCCGTCGTGAAGGTCTGCATGCCTCCCATCGAAAGACCTGCGATGGCGCGGTTGTCGCGGCCCGGAGCCACCCGGTAATTCTTCTCCACCATCGGAATCAGGTCCGTGAACATCATCTCCGAGAAGGTATTGCTCAGATGGAACGTCGGACGCTGCGGCCGCGCCGGCTGATCTCCGGGCTTTGCCGGCGGCGGTGGCCCCATCGGCGGAATGGGATGAGGAACGGCCTGCGTGATGACGCTGCGCGCATAGTACAGCGAGCCGTCCTCGCCGGGCTTCACCGCGTTCAGATTATCCATCACGATGATCATCGGCTTCACCTTGCCGGCCGCCAGCAGGTTGTCCATGATCTGATCCACGTGGCCCTGGAAGGTCCATCCGAACTCGTTTTCTCCCCAGCCGTGCAGCAGGTAAAGCACCGGATAGCGCTCGCTGCTGTTGGTGTCGTAGCCGGGCGGCGTGTAAATGAGGCAGCGGCGCCACTGCTGCGTCACCGTGGAGTAATACCACTGGATCCGCACCACGCCCTGGGGCACATCGTGATGGTTGTAGAAGTCGGCGTCCGCGGCCGGAATCTCGATGGCGCTGCTCCACTCACCGCCTCCGAAGAACGTCTCCGTCGCGGGATCGGAGACTTGTGCGCCATCGATCTCCACCTTGTAGTAGTGGAATCCTTCGACCAGCGGCGTCGTGGTTGCGTACCAGAGCCCGTCCGCGTGTTTCTCCATATCGAATCCGGCGCCGACGCGGACGCGCACCTTCTGCGCATCGGGGGCGGAGACGCGAAACATCGCGCGATGATCGGGAAAGACGCACGGATAGGGGGCTCCGGGGATGTTCAGCGAAGACGGCTTGCAGTCCGCCGGTACTTGTGCCCAGCAGGTCCCGGACGTCACCAGCGCAAGAGCGATTGCAATCAGTTTCATGGATCTCCTTTACAGCGTGGCGAACAGCTTTGGAGAGTGCGCGCAGGTGGCGGCATCCCCGAACGCGCGCGAGTTCGATGGGAGCCCTTGTACAGGCTTTTCCGGGCGGGTGTCAATCTGCGCCGAGTACATCGAACCGCTCGTGATACCGCGTAGAAATCGCTTTACCTGCGCAACGGGTAGGTGCGACCTTCAGGTCGCACTTCCACCTCAGCATGAGGAATAGTGCGGCTTCAGCCGCTGAGGCTGATCTCCACTCGGCCTCTAAAAAAGGCCAACAAAATAAATGATTCACTGAAGAGAAGGACCTCCCGCATGAACCCCAATGAGCCCAGCCGCACCGCCCTCATGATCGCCCGCCAACGCGCGGCGCATCAGCTGCTCGATCACGGCGCGATCCTCCACGACCCATGCGCCATCAGGATTCTCGGCGAAGCCGAAGACGAGGTGCTGCGATTCGCCACCGCCCACGCCGCCGCGAGCATCGGACGCCTCTTCACCGCCGCGCGCAGCCGCATTGCGGAAGACGCTCTGTCCGCAGCCGTCGAAAGAGGCGTCCGGCAAGTCGTCATCCTCGGTGCCGGACTCGACACCTTCGCTCTCCGCAATCCCCACGCCGCGCCAATCCGCATCTACGAGGTCGACCACCCCGCTACCCAGGAATGGAAACGGCGGCGCCTGGCCGACGCTCAACTCGCCGTCCCACCCTTGCTATCCTTCGTCCCCGTCGATTTCGAGCGCGACGATCTGGCCGAAACGCTCGCCGCCGCAGGATTCCAGCCCACTTTGCCCGCGTTTTTCACCTGGCTCGGCGTCGTGCCTTATCTGACGCAGGAGGCGATCGCCGGCACTCTCGACTACATCGCCTCCATCCCCAGCTCCGAGGTAGTCTTCGATTACCTCGAACCTCCCGAGGCATTCTCCGATGAGCTGCGGCAAATGGAGATGCAGCGCGCCGAACAGCTGAAGAAAATCGGGGAACGCTCCCTCAGCCGTTTCGAGCCGACGGGCATCGCCGCGCTTCTCCGCGCGCACGGATTCTCTGGCATCGAAGACATCAGCTTCGAAGAAATCCGAACCCGATTCGGCACCTCCGTCCACGCCCTTGCCCCCGGACACGCTGGTCTCCACGTAATCCACGCGAGACGGTAGGCACCGCCAGGGAGACAGACTTCAGCCCTGCCCCTCGCATCCGTCCGATATTCCCAGGTAGGTGCGACCATCAGGTCGCACTCCCACTCGGCAAGAGGAAGAGCGGCTTCAGCCGCTGAGGCTCATCGGCGAGAATGCCCGAGATCCTTTCCCAGTTCGGTCTCAAACAGAGTCCCACCGGTCCAGTCGTAGAAGTGCCGGACATCATGGGCAACGCCCGGTTCTTCGGACTACGGAGACTCTATCCCGAGCAGACGGGTACCTCTCTGCTCCTGCGCTCACGCCTCCGGCGTCAGCTCCAGCTCTTCCAGCCGCCGCAGCTTATAAATCGCGATCGACACGATCCAGCTCGCCGCGAAAATCGCCACGATGCAGTAGCCCAGCACGCCAAAGTTCGAGTTCAGCCGCCCGATCATCCCCCAGAAGCTGCCCTGCAGATGCAGTTGTCCGCCCAGCAGCCCCAGCGCCTCGACCCCGCCGACCACAAACGCCACCATCACCGAGACCGACGTGATCGTCAGGTTGTAATACAGCTTCCGGATCGGCTTGATGTACGCCCACCCGTACGCGCCCAGCATCAGGATGTTGTCCGTCGTGTCGATCAGCGACATGCCTGCCGCGAACAGCACCGGAAAGACCAGAATCGACGCCAGCGACAGACCCCGCGATGCCTCCGCCGCCGAGATCCCCAGCAGTCCAATCTCCGTCGCCGTGTCGAATCCCAGCCCAAACAGCACGCCCAGCGGATACATATGCCAGCTGCGCCGCACCATCGCGAACACCGGCCGGAAGATGCGCGCCAGAAACCCACGGCCTGACAGCAGCAGGTCCAGGTCCTCGTCCACATAGGGCTCTCCGCGCCGCACCCGCGTGAAGGTCGCATACACCGAGCGCAGGATGATCAGGTTCGCAATCGCAATGGCCAGCAGGAATACCGCCGAGACCAGCGTCCCGATCACTCCGCCGATCGACCGGAACTGGTCCAGATGCTTCTGCAGTCCCAGCGCCGCGGCCGCAATCACCAGCGACCCGATGATCACGATCGTCGAATGTCCCAGCGAGAACATGAAACCCACCGCGACCGGCCGCTTGCCCTCCTGCATCAGCTTGCGCGTCACGTTGTCGATGGCCGCGATGTGGTCGGCATCCACGGCGTGCCGCAGCCCAAAGGAGTAGGCCAGAAACGCCGTTCCCAACAGCACCGGGAAACGGTGGAAGGCCGCAATCGCCCATAGCCAGGCCGCGGCGTTGAACAGGAGCAGAAGCGCATAGATGCCCGCCACCTTGCCACGAATATGGTCGGCTTTGTCGTTGAAAAGGTGACGCAGAGGCATGGCGGCTCGGGCTTGCGGACGGTGTCCTGCGACGATTGTAGCCCGCCCCCACCCCGGCCGCGGTGTGACGCCTGCTACAAATCGCGCCCACCGCCGCCCCGCATCGGCGTGCCCATCAGGTACCGGATCGGCACCGTCCCGCTGCGCTCCTCGCCCACTTCCCAGGCGTAATCCGGCGCCGTCAGCCCCGCTGTCAGCTCCCGCATGTCGTTCAGCGAGTAACTCCTCAGGCACGACAGCAAGCCGTCAATCCACAGCGTCACCGGGATCACCGGCAGCAGAAACGTGAACACCAGCCGCGACGCCCGCACCGGCCGCTGCATCACGGCCACGCGCAGCGAAAGCAGGCCCACACCCGCCACCGACAGCAGGGTCAGCGGATCGCGCCGCGCCGCCTCGAACACCGCAATCCCTTCCCGCCGCCGGAACGCATCCTCCAGCATGGCCCGCGCCGCCTCCGGATCGAAGTGGTGGAACGAGGAGAAGATCGTCCGAAAGCCGCGCAGGTTCACCGGAACGCACCGCGCATCCACCGGCTCGGAGCATGCGCTGATCCCGCTCTGCGCCTCGATCCTGTCGTTACCATTTCCGCAGCGCGCAGCAATGAGCCTCGCATTCGGATAGAGATCTGTCAGCCGCACCGCGAGCGGCTGCCCCCGCGCGATATCGTCGTACAGGCCCAGCCACGGTCCTCCGCCTCCCGAGCACAGGTCGACGATGCAATCCGATCCCGAGCGCTGCAGCGCTTCCCGTAGCCGCCCGGCAATCGGCCGATACGTGTGATTCGTATTCCACACCGCCTCCAGCGCCTCCGTCACCAGGTCGCGGAGATACCCCGGAAACCAACGGCTGTCATGGATCTCAAACCATCGCTGGCGCTCCATAGGGTCCTGTCGGCTACTGCCCAGCGGCGGGCTGCGCCGGACTCGGCCGGGCAGTGACCACGAACGAGTCGGCCGCCGTCCACTGCGGCTTCGACCGAATCGGCAGATTCAGCCGGTACATCGTCGCGCGCAGGTTCGCCCCATCCAGGCGAAATGCGACGTAGTGAAAGTTGGGGAAGTCGTGGCTTTGCCACAGATCGCTCGGCGTTCGCTCCACCTCATACGGATGCGCCCCGCCGCCGCCTGAAACCAGGTA
>DATGJK010000230.1:0-2980 GCA_035295245.1 Acidobacteriaceae bacterium | reverse complement strand
GCCGGAGTAGTAAGGCTCTCCATTGATGGCCGGCTCGGCCGGATGCGCCGCGTCGAAAATCTCCGTCAGATACCAATAACTGTTGTGTTCGCGCTGATTGCCGATCTGCTGAAGCGTCACCCAGCTCGGCCAGCCCCAGTTCTCCAGCGTCGACGGGTTCGCATTCGCCGAAAGCAGCGTCCCAAACGGCGGCGGCCGTACTTCTTCGTTACTTCATCGATGGCGGCGTCGTAGTCCTTCGGCCCCACCGTCTCGCTGATGATGTCCAGATGGATCGGACTGAGCACCACGTTGTTCGCCTGCTCCCTCGCCCACACGTACTCGACGAACCGCGCATAGGAATCCGGCCAGCCGTAATACTTCTTCCACACCAGGCTCGCATCGCGCCGCGACACCTCGATGAACACAACGAATCCCTGCCGGTTCAGATAGTCGATCTTGCGATCAATCGCGTCGAAGTACGCCGGATTGATCCGGTTCACATCCGGATACATCTGCTCGTATCCCGGCACCCTGCCCGGAAACGCAAACGGCCGCCCGCCTTCGTTGTCCATGTTCTTCGCGCTGCCCGTGCCAAACTCCAGCCACGCTGAGCGCACCGTCGTCCCATCCGGCATGGTCACATGCCACGGCTTGCCGTCCGTCTCCCAGTTGGGAAACGCCGCGATCATGTTGATCCAGTTGTAGCCCTGTGCCTTGCGAAACCGCACGTAATCCTTGAAGCCCGCCTCCGGCCCCAGTGCCCGCTCACGATCGTCGTCGTACCACTTGAACCGGTTCGTTCCCGCTGCCCACCACGTATCGCCCACGACGAGGAATGGCGTTCCATCCGCTGTCTCCAGCGCATGCCCATTCTTCGACGCCCGCAGAAATCCCCTTCTCAGCGGATTGTCGTTTAGCTCCGCATCGCTCCACGCGATCGCCGTAAACGAACCGTGCTTCCCATCCAGCCCCGCATCTGCGGGTTCAGACCCGCTCGTCCACCGCCATTCACCCGGCTCCGTCGCGACCACCCGCACATTGAACGTCCGCCCGCCGTCCCAGAACCCATACACCCGCTTGTGAAAATGCGGCCCCGTCAAATCCACCCACACCGTCACCTCGGTATACGGATTGCCAAAGTCCCGCGCCGCCGTCAGCGTCACTTCCTGCTTCTCCCAAACATGCACCGCGCCATGTGCCGCACCAGCGCACAGCACTTGCATCAGCAACACCGCTGGAACTCCCCATCCCGATTTGAGCCTCATCCGCACTCCTGCACCAAACCGCTGACCATCCTAAACTGGAGTACGTATCCGGTATTGGTGAGAGTTGTCATCCTGAGCGGAGGTCGTTCGCCGCAGCGAACGACCGCAGTCGAAGGACCTGCATTTTCATTCTTCAACGCTCAGGACGATCGAGGTGCCCCATATCTCCGCTGTTGGAGACGTGGGATTCCACTATGCTCTCCAGGAGGTCTTATGAACCGCCTCTTCGTCCTTCTCCTCCTCGCAGCGCTCACCGCACCTGCCCAGCAAACCCGCCACACCGTCACCCATCATGCCGCCAACCCCGCCGACGACACCCGACCCAACAATCCGGGCATTCCCGAGGTGCAGACGCTCTCTTCGCAGGTGCGCCGCGTCGTGCTGCTTCGCTTCAAATACGACACCGACCTGTTCGCCGGACTTCAGCAAGCGGTCCGTGATCAGAAGATTCGCAACGCCGTCATCCTCTCCGGCATGGGATCGGTACGCGGCTATCAGGTTCACCAAGTCGGCAACCGCGACCTCCCGCCCAAAGACGTTTTCACCGAGAACCCCACCGCACCCGCCGACATCATCGGCATGTCCGGGCTCGTCCTTGGCGGCCGCGTCCACCCGCACATCGTTCTCGCCGACCCCGACCACGCTTTCGGAGGCCATCTCGAACCCGGCACCCGCGTCTTAACCTTCGCCATCGTCACCCTCGGCATCCTCGACGACTCCCTCGACCTCACCCGTTTCGACGACTGGAATAACCGTTGACCGCTGAATTGCTGGCCACTCACCCGATAGAATTCCCCCATGTCCTCCCTGCTCCGCGACCTCCGCTTCGGGGGCCGCATGCTGGCTCGCAGTCCCGGATTCACCTTCGTCGCCATCCTCACGCTCGCGGTCGCGATCGGCGCCAACACCGCCATCTTCTCCGTGACTCGCGCGCTGCTGCTCCGCCCTTTTCCTTACGCGCAGCCGCAGCAGCTTATGGCCATCATGATGATGGACCGCAGCGGCGCCGATATCTCCTCGCTCATGCGCTATGAGCTCCTCCGTGACAACGCGCGCACGCTCACCCCGCTCGCCTGGGCCAATGACAATCTCAACCTCACCGGCGCTGGCGAGCCCGTGCAGCTTCCTGTCGCGCGCGTCACGCCCAATTTCTTCGCCACCCTCGGCGTTCGCCCGGCGCTCGGCCGCATCTTCGTCGACTCCGATGGTCATCCCGACTCTCGCCCCGTCGTCATGCTCTCCAACTCACTCTGGCGCACGCGTTTCAATTCGAATCCCGAGGTCGTCGGCTCCGCCATCGACCTCGATGGCACGCCAACCACCGTCGTTGGCGTGCTTCCCGCCGGGGTAGCCTTTCCCTTCATCGGCCAGGCCGACCTCTTCTCGCCTCGCTATTTCGAAATCACGCTCATGCCAGCAGCGCGCCTGCGTCTGGGTGTCGGTTATCTCGGCCTCGCGGGACGCCTCCATCCGGGCAGCACCGTCGCCGAAGCCAATGCTGAACTCGCGATCCTCAATCAGCGTTATCGCAGGGACTATCCCACCGCCGGCGATGCCATTCCCAGCGTGAGCATGGTCGCCAAACCTCTGCAGGACAGCGTTGTCGCCGATCTCCGCGGAAAGCTCTGGATTCTCACCGCTGCCGTCGGCGTGCTGCTGCTCATCGGCTGCGCCAACGTTGCCAGCCTGCTGCTTTCGCGCGCGTTCGCGCGCCGCCGCGAACTCGCCGTTCG
>DATGJK010000229.1:0-10686 GCA_035295245.1 Acidobacteriaceae bacterium | reverse complement strand
TGGATGACCGACCACCCACCGCAGGAGCCGCACGCGCATTTCATCAATGTGGCGCACACCGATATCCGCACCGCCACGCTGAACTCGGAAGCGTGGCATCAGGCAGAAGCTGCCAAAGGCAGGCAGCCGGAAGGCGTGGGGCTCTACTGGTATCCGGTGGATCCCGATGTCAACCGCAGATACCTGCCACAGCGGAATCAGGATGCCCGGCTGGCAACGCCGGCGCGCGGCGAACAACCCCCCAAAGAGAGGACTCGGCCTGATGCACGATGAACCCGTGGATGTGCTGATTATCGGCTCCGGACATTCAGGAGGAATGGCGGCGAAGATTCTCACCGAGAAGGGCATCTCCTGCCTGATGCTGAATGCCGGACCGATCGCCGAGGTGCACAAGGATACGGAAGTGCGTCCGGCCTGGACTCTGCCCTATCGCGGATTCCGGCAGCCAGGCCGTTTGCCGCATGTCTTCCAGTCAAATGAATTCAACGCCAATACGTGGGTGGACGAGAAAGAGGTGCCGTACACGTATAATCCCGGCCAGCCCTACAACTGGGTTCGCGTGCGATTGTTCGGCGGCCGCTCGCTCTTCTGGTCGCGGCAGTCGTTTCGTCTCAGCGACTACGAATTCAAGGCCAAATCGCACGACGGCTTCGGCGACGACTGGCCCTTCGGTCTGGCGGAGATGGCTCCCTACTACTCGCGGGTGGAGTCCATCTTTCGCGTCTTCGGGACGAAAGAAGGCCTGCCGCAGTACCCGGATGGGAATTTCGTGCCTGACACGTCGCCATGGTGCGGCTGCATGCAGCGATGGCGCGCAGCCGGAGCGAAGCGCGGCATCCCCGTCTGCAAGCCGCGCAGATCCGAAGGCGTGGATGGCCTGGCCAGTTCCATCAATCTGCTGCTGCCCGATGCGCTCAGCACGGGAAAACTGCAGGCGATTCCCAACGTTGTCGTGCGCGAGCTGCGCGCAGACCCGAAGACGGGACTGATCCGCGAGGCGCATTTCGTCGATCGCCTCTCCCGCCGCGAGATGTCGGTGAAGGCGCGCGTCGTGGTGCTGGCTGCCGGCACGCTGGAGAGCACGCGCCTGCTGCTCAATTCAAAGCTGGCGAACTCCAGCGGCGTCATGGGCCACTACCTCATCGATCAGATCTATGGCGTCGGGATGGTGTGCTCAGTTCCCGAGGCTCGCGACGGAAAGACCAGCCGCGAACTGATGGAGGGAACCGCGCTGATCCCTCGTTTCCGCAACCTGAATACGCGGGAGAAGAATTTCATTCGCGGCTATGCCCTCAACTGCTACAGCAGTCCGCACGCCATGGATCCCCGCAACTTCGCCGCCTATGGCAAGGAGCTTCACGACAAACTGGAGAGCTACTACGGCAGCGGAATGTCCGTGGGGATCATGGGCGAAGTGCTGGCCCACTACGATCACCACGTGAGCATCGACAAGACGAAAGTCGACGCCTGGGGCATTCCGGTGCTGCACATCAACACCAAATACACCGACAACGAATCCAACATGGCGCGCGATGCCGTGGACACCGCGTGCCAGATGGCCGAGGACGCCGGATTCGAAGTGCTGACCAAAAACTACGAGCCCAATCCTCCCGGATACAGCATTCACGAGCTGGGAACCTGCCGGATGGGAACCGACCCGAAAACCAGTGTGCTGAATCCGTGGTGCCAGAGCCACGACATTAAGAATCTGTTTGTTGTGGACGGCGCAAGCTTCGTCAGCTCGGGCTGGCAGAATCCGACCATGACCATCCTGGCGCTGTCGATGCGCGCGTCCGAATACCTGGCGGAGCAGATGCGCCAGGGAAATGTCTAGCGCTTCGCCCACCGCCACCCTGGACCCTACACCCTACCCCCTATACCCTGCTTCTCTGTGATATCCATCACCACCGCCTTCCCCTGTGCCGGACTAGGATCATCCCGCTGGCCCTCCCCGGCCTGCCAGCGTCCGGAGCCGCCATGTGTCTCGCCATCCCCGGCAAAGTCGTTGAAATCTACACGCACGAAGGCATGCGCAGCGCCCGCGTCCAGTTCGGGGGCGTCACGCGCGAGGCCTGCCTCGACTACGTCCCTGAAACCGCCGTCGGCGACTACGTTCTGGTCCACGTCGGCTTCGCCATCAGCCGCGTCGATGAGGACGAAGCGCGCCGCACCTGGGAGGCCCTCGCCTCCATCGGGCAGTTGGGCGAGCTCGAAGCGCCCTTCGTCACCCCCGTTCCTCAGGCCGGCGGCGGAGGCGAGCGATGAAATACGTCGACGAGTACCGCGACGGCGACATCGCCGCCAAAATCGTGGAGCGCATCCGCCAGGTGCAGACCAAGCCCTGGGTCATCATGGAAATCTGCGGCGGCCAGACACACTCCATCGTGAAGAACGGCATCGACCACCTGCTGCCGCCAGCCATTGAGCTGGTCCACGGCCCAGGGTGCCCGGTCTGCGTCACGCCGCTGGAGATGATCGACAAGGCGCACGCTATCGCCCGGCGGCCCGACGTCATCTTCTGCTCCTTCGGCGACATGTTGCGGGTGCCCGGCTCGAACGGCGACCTCTTCAGCATCAAGTCACAAGGCGGCGACGTCCGCGTTGTCTATTCGCCCATCGATTGCCTGCGCATCGCGAAAGCGAACCCCGACAAGCAGGTCGTCTTCTTCGCCATCGGATTCGAGACCACCGCCCCGGCCAACGCCATGCTCGCCTGGCAGGCCCGCCAGATGGGGTTGAAAAACGTCTCGCTGCTCGTCTCCCATGTGCTCGTGCCCCCCGCGATTGAGTCGATCCTCAGCGCGCCCGGCAACCGCGTGCAGGGATTCCTCGGGCCTGGCCACGTCTGCACCGTCGTGGGCTATGAAGAATACGAACCGCTCGCCGAGCGCTTCCACGTGCCCATCGTGGTCTGCGGATTCGAGCCGCTCGACATTCTCGAAGGCGTGCTGCTGATTGTCGAGCAGCTCGAGCAGGGCCGCCACGACGTCGAGAACCAGTACTCCCGCGTACTCGCCCGCAGCGGCAATCGACCGGCGCAGGACCTCATCGGCAAGGTTTTCACCGTCAGCGACCGCAAGTGGCGCGGCGTCGGCACCATCCCCTCCAGTGGCCTCCGGCTGCGCGACGACTTCCGCGACCTCGATGCTGAACTGCGCTTCAGCGTCGAAGCCATCGACACGCAGGAGCCCGCCGTCTGCATCGCCGGCCAAATCCTGCAGGGCATGAAGAAGCCCCACGATTGCCCGGCTTTTGGCACCGAGTGCACGCCGCAGCGTCCGCTGGGCGCCACCATGGTCTCCGCGGAGGGCGCCTGCGCCGCCTATTACGCCTACGGACGCCACCTCAAGGACTCCGATCTCGTAAATATCGGAGGGGCGCGATGAAGACGGAAGAAGAGAACCTGAATCCCTTCGGCGCCTGCCCAATCCCCATCTTCGATCATCCGCAGATCGTCCTCGGACACGGCAGCGGCGGCAAGCTTTCCGCCGAGCTCATCGACAAGGTCTTCCTCAGCCGCTTCCGCAATCCGCTGCTCGAGAAGCTCGACGACCAGGCGACGCTCACCATCAACGGCACGCGCCTTGCCTTCACCACCGACTCCTTCGTCGTCACGCCGATCTTCTTCCCCGGCGGCGACATCGGCACGCTGGCCATCAACGGCACGGTCAACGATCTTGCCGTCGGGGGAGCGACGCCGCTCTACCTGGCTGTGGCCTTCATCCTCGAAGAAGGCCTGCCGGCAGCGGAACTGGCCCGCGTCGCTGACTCCATGGCACAGGCCGCGCGCGAGGCCGGTGTGCTCCTGGTCACCGGCGACACCAAAGTCGTCAATCGCGGCAAGGGCGACAAAGTTTTCATCACGACTACCGGCATCGGTCTCATCGAGCGGCCAACACAGCTCTCCGCCGACCGGGCACGCCCCGGCGACAAGATCCTGCTCAGCGGCACCATTGGCGACCACGGCATCACTATCCTGTCGCAACGCGAAGGGCTGGAGTTCGAGAGCGCGCTCCAGAGCGACTGCGCCGCGCTGCACACGATGATCCGCGGCATGATGGATGAGGCCGAAGCCGCCGGCAACCTGCTCGGCCTCCGCGTCATGCGCGACCCCACGCGCGGCGGCGTGGCCACCGTGCTCAACGAGATTGCCGGACGCAGCGGTGTCGGGATGCTGCTGCGCGAGTCGGCTATCCCGGTCCGCGACGAAGTCCGCGGCGCCTGCGAGATGCTCGGCCTTGACCCGCTCTACGTCGCCAACGAGGGAAAGCTGGTCGCCGTGGTTTCGGCTGACATCGCCGACCGCGTGCTCGGCGCCATGCAGCGCCATCCACTCGGCTCCGAAGCCCGCATCATCGGCGAGGTCACCGAACAGCCGCACGGGATGGTGCTGATGAAGACCGGCGTCGGCGGCACACGCGTTGTCGACGTGCTCTTCGGCGAGCAACTGCCCCGCATTTGCTAGCGGGCTTGCAGCAAGAACACTCCGTGTGGCCGCACCCCTCACTCCTGCTCGGGCCAGCCTCTCCGCTCGGCGCGTGCGCGCGCAAAGCGTCCCTTGTGCGGCTGCCAGACAAACAAGTCGTAGAGCACGCCCAGGACTGCAATGAACACCGCCGGAAGCGCCACCCACCAGAAGTCCGCGCTGAAGCCGAAGGCCCGCAGTACGGCCATGAATGCCGTGGCGAAGCCGAGATAAGCGCCGGCGATCCGCCCCGGGCCCGTCGTGCGAAGCCAACGGAGGCCCAGCAGCAAGACGGCGGCGCTCCCCGCCAGCGCAAGCCACGGGATCAACCGCCCCGACCCAGCCGCTGGATACAAGAGGCAGAGCGATAGCAGCGCCGGAAGCAGCGCCCTCCACGGCCGCCGCGCTGAAGGTTGGTGGCCCACAGGCATCACGTCCAGTTTGACGCAGCTGTCGGTGCAGGAAAGCGAGTCTATTTCAGTTCGGTTGTATAGATCAGGTACAGGATGATGCAGCCCGCTGTTGCCAGGAACAAGTAAGAGAGCCGGGTCGCCATCCATACGGCCGCCTTCACGTTTCCTCTGAAGTTCAGCAGGTCGTAGCCGTGCAGCAGCCAGGACTTGACCAGCCCTGTCAGCACATACCCGGGCAGCAGCAGGACCACGAACATGACCAGCATGACCCAGGTCGAGCGCTGCAGTCCTGTCCAGTCGGGAAAGATCTGCACGGTCATGAACATCGGAACCCAGCCGATCCGCGTCAGAGCGGGCTCCAGGCCTTCCGGGAAATGAAGCACCTGATCGAGCCCCACGTAGAGGAAGTACATCAGGGGATAGCCGATCCCCGTGGTCACGATGTTGATGCCGGTTACCGCGATGAATGTGCGCCGAATATTGGTGTTGAGCTGATGCTGGAGGTACAGCGTTTCGATCAGGATCACCGGTACCAGGTACAAGAGGATGACCGGATAACGCACCGGCAGCATGGGGATTCCGGCATCGGCTAGCGCCGACGCCGGAAACGCCATGAGGATCACTGCTGCCGCGAGAGCAGCAGGAAGCCGGCTTCCTGGGGGAGGCATGCCGGGACTATAACACCATGCACCTGTGCAACAAACCCCTTCGTTGCATCAGCAGTGCCATCTTTGGTAATGGCTCAACGGTGTATGAGGATTGACATCGCAGCTATTCCCTGCCGCGCTACTCCCTGCCGCGTTTCCGGATCTCGATGTTCAGCCGCTTGATCTTTTGGTTCAGCGTGGAGAGGGGAATCCGGAACTGCTCGGCGGCCTCGGTCTGATTCCAGTTGGAACGTTCGAGCTTGTCCACAATAATGCGACGCTCGATATCTTCCATGATGTCAAACAGCGAAGCATCGGGGCTATGCTCGAGCAGGCTGCTCGAATAGCTGGAGCCGGTGAGGTGACCGGGAAGCAGGTCGGCGCCGATGATCGGGCCGGAAGAGAGCACCACACCGCGCTCCACGACATTTTCCAGTTCGCGGACATTGCCGGGCCAATCGTAATCGACCAGGGCGCGCATCGCGTCGGGCGTGAACTGGCGTGGCTGCAGGCCGTTTTCCTCGGCGAACCGCCGCAGGAAGTGATTCGTCAGCAGCGGAATGTCCTCGCGCCGCCCGCGCAGCGGCGGCAGCTCGATCGCGATGACATTGAGCCGATAGAAGAGATCTTCGCGGAACTTGCCTTCGCGCACCGCCTGGCGCAGATCCACATTCGTGGCCGCGATGATGCGTACGTCGACCTGGATTTCCTGCACGCCTCCCAGATGCATGAAGCGGCGGTCCTGCAGGACACGCAGGATCTTCGCCTGGGTATCCATGCCCATGGTGCCGATCTCGTCGAGAAAGAGCGTGCCGCCGTGGGCGACTTCGAAGAGTCCCTTCTTGGCCGCGATCGCCGATGTGAAGGCTCCCTTCACGTGGCCGAAGAGCGTGGACTCGAGCAGGTCGGTAGGCATGGCCCCGGTGTTCACCGGGACGAACGGCTTGTCCTTGCGCGGCGAGTTCGCATGCAGGGCTTTGGCGATGAGTTCCTTGCCGGTGCCGCTCTCGCCCTGGATGAGCACGGTGGAGCGCGTCGGCGCCACCTGCGCTACCAGGTCGAAGATGCGCAGCATCGGTTCACTCTTGCCAACGATGTTCGGAAAGCTGTACCGCTGCCGCAGAGCACGCTTCAGCTGGACGTTCTCTTCTTCGACGCGGTAACGGGCGATGGCCGCGCGAATATCCGCCAGCAGCTTTTCGTTGTCCCAGGGCTTCTGGACGAAGTTCTGCGCCCCGCCGCGGATGGCATCGACAACGTTGCCCACGGTACCGTAGGCGGTGATCATGATGACCGGCAGCGCGGGCTGGCGATCGCGGATGGAGCCCAGAATTTCGATGCCATTGCGGCCGGGCAGCGCCAGATCGAGCAGCACCAGGTCGAAGGGCTGCTCGGCGATGCGTTCCAGCCCCAGCTCGCCGTTTTCGGCGGACTCAACCGCGTAGCCTTCCAGAGAAAGCAGCGTCTCCAGCGACTCGCGAATAGCCGCCTCATCATCGATGATCAGGATGCGCTGCGTTGCATCCGGACCCGATGCCTGAGCATTACTGGGAGCAACGAGTGTGCCTTCAGACATGCGCGGGTTTCCTTAGCATCGGAAACTCGAGATAGAACGTGGTTCCCTGTCCCACCTGGCTCTCCACGTGAATCTTGCCCGAGTGCTCCTGGATAATTCCGTACGTCACGGCCAGCCCGAGACCGGTGCCGCGCGGCTGACCATTGCTGCGTGAAGTTTTGGTGGTGAAGAAAGGATCGTAGATGCGGCGGAGATGCTCCGGCGCGATGCCTGAACCGTTATCAGCGATGGAGACGCTGACATGGCCGTTGACTTCGGTGGCGACGCGCAGCGATCGCGCCTCCCCCGGAGCGCGGGCCGCCGCCATGGCGTCCTTCGCGTTGAGAAACAGGTTAAGGAAGACCTGCTGCAGTTTGCCGGAGTTGCCGAGGATAGGCGGCAGGCCCGGCATGAGGTTCATTTCCACGCTGATCTGCGCGGTTTTGAATTGATGCTCGAGCAGCACCAGAGTCTCGCGAATGATCGCGTTCAGGTCGGTTTCGCGATACTCCGCTCCGCTGGTGCGCGAGAAATTGAGCAGCCCGTTGACGATTTCCGAAGCGCGGAAGGTCTGCTGCGTGATCTTGTCGAGCAGCGGGCCCATGCGCTCATCCCCGCGCAACTGACGGGCGAGCATCTGCGTGTACGAAGAGATGACGGCCAAAGGCGTGTTCACCTCGTGCGCGACGCCGGCGGCCAGCAGTCCGATGGAGGAAAGCTTCTCCGCCTGCGCCAGCTGCGATTCCATCTGCGTCTGATCGGTGATGTCGTCGATCAGGATGATGCGCCCGACAGTGCGGAAGTCGCGCGAGATCAGCGGGGCGATGGCAATATTCGCGATGCGCGTTTCCTCCGCCCGTGTCTCCAGCCGGAATTTATACAGGTTGTGCACGCCGGGCTGATCTTTGACCTTCTGGTATTCGGCAACCAGCTCGGGCGGGAAAACGGCCGAGAGCGGCTGGCGCAGCGCTTCGTTGCGCGCCAGCGCAAACAGCACCTCCATCTGCGAGTTCCAGCTTTCGATGCGCTCTTCGGGATCGACGGCGAGGATGCCGACGTTGATCGATTCGACGATGTTCTCGTTGAATTCCTTCAGCCGCTCGTACTCGCTGATCTTCTCCTCGAGGCTGGCGTAGAGGCGCGCATTTTGCAGCGCGATGCCGATGTAGCCGGCCAGCGACTCCAGCAGCTCCATGTCTTCGCTGGAAAGGAAGTCTCCCTCGGCGCGGCGTCCCAGCCCAATCACCGCGATGGTGCGGTCCTGCACCTCCCAGTCGCGGGCGCCCGGAACGCCAATGCGGCAGGGCAGAAAGTAATTCATGTCCAGCAGCGCCGCCGTCCTCTGCTCGGACGCGGTGAGGTGGGGCGCGTGCTGCGGGTTTTCGAGAAACACATGCGTGCCGGCATTCGGCCCGTCAAAGTCGAGGAAGGTCAGCTCCAGGGCCTGCGTCGGCACGCCGGTCAGCCCATGCTCCGCCGCCAGCCGGTACTTTCCCGGCGCCTCGGCCAGGAATACGGCGACACGATGGACCAGCAGCGTGCGCGGCAGCCGGTCGACGATCGCGTGCAGCAGCGCGTCCAGGTTGGTGAACGAACTCAGCCCCCGGCCAAAGTCGATCAGCGTGGTGCGATAGTCGTAGCTCTGCCGGTCGAAGATCTTGTCCACCTGCGCCTGGATGGTGCGCTTCAGCGGATCGAAGACCAGGGCGACGATGATGATGGCGGCAATCAGTCCCCATACGCCGGCGCTGGGCAAATGCGTGTGCACCAGTTCGGCCGAAACTGCAACCAGGGCAAAATAGACGCCCACCAGGGTCGCGGTGGCCAGCGTATACGTCACGCCCCGCTTGAAGATCAGATCGACGTCCATCATGCGGTAGCGCACGATGGCCCAGCTGAACGTCAGCGGCAGAACCAGCATGCAGATGCTGGCCAGCTTGGTAATGACGTCCGGCATGGCGATATTGGCCAGATACGGGATCGCCCACAGCAGCGTGAAGGGCGCCACGGCCACCACGGTTCCGCGCGTCAGCCATTTCAGCTGCTGGCGCTCCAGCGGAGCATCGGCGCGGCGGTACTTGTAATAGAAAATGGCAGCCGCCAGGACATAAAACAGGGCCTGATGCGCGGTGGCCAGCTGATCGAGGAAATGCCGCAGCTGCTCCGTTGCAGAGAAGGCCTCGATCGCGATCACCTGCAGCGTGATGAGCAACACCGCAGGCAGATAAATCAGCGAAGCGAGCCAGCGGCGTCGTTCGCTCCTCTCAGGGGCAAAGGCCAGCGCAAAGTGCAGGAAAAGCGCGGGCTGCAGCGCATTGGCGCCGATCTTGGACCAGTAAACAAGGTCGTCAAAGGTGTTCTGCTTTCCCGTGTACCAGAACGAGTACAGAACGAAAGAAACAAGGCAGAAAATGTAGAAGTGGGTTGAGTGCGGCGCCGTCCAGCGTCGCAGCAGGACATACAAGCCGATCCCCAGATAGGCCAGGGCAATCAGGCGGAAACCCTGGTTCAGGCTGTTGTCCTGGATGTCGAGCGCAACCGGCACGTCGACTAAGCGCACACCGTCACGGACCAGGGTGTAGTGGATCACGTTGTAGGCGCGGGTGCGCCACATCTGGCGAACCAGCGCTCCCCAGCGAGGCACCGCCTGGCTGTTGGCGGCCACGAGCAGATCGCCTGGCTTTACGCCAGCGCGCTCACCCGGCGAATTGGCCGGAACCCGTGCCGCGCGGAGACCGCCGCCGGCTTCCACCCACCACACACCATCGGTGGGCTTCTGGTAGCGGTTTTCCTGGACCAGGTTGAAGCCCGCGCACACCACTGCAGCGCCCGTAAAAAGCGCCAGCAGGACGGCGGTGATGCGGGTTTGGAATGTCTTTTCCATGGCGGGCAGGAGCCGTTGCTGCTGAATCCCCGTGCTCAGGAGCGCCTGGTTATATCCCGTGATCTGGAATTGCGATCAAGTGGCCATGGTGCAACTGAACTGCCAGCACCATCCCATTTACCGGACTTTTTCCCGCAGCGAAACAAACCACGCCGCATCAGCCAGATAGCCCGACGTCTGCCTGCTGTTGGACGCGCCTCTCCACAACATCGTCAACGCGATCTTTCGAATCCTGTGGGAAGCTATGAAAAATAGTAGGCCGCTGATCGAGCACGATTTGCCCGATGTCGCCGCAGAAAGCTAGTGGTGTTCTCCCGCCTTCCGGCTGGTAGCCCAGATAATTCCGGTCAAAAACACGACGCCGAATCCCACGATCACCACCACCACCACGGTCGTTCTCCTTGCCTGTAAAGGTTTCCGCACAAGCATATCGCGATTGGGTGCAGTCCGTCTTCTCTTTCGTCTTCGTGGGAGCACGCCCGGGCTCTGTGCATGGCGAGCGCCGCGATACAGTAGTGCTAATCCGCATGACCAACGGCTTGCTTTCCTTTGCCTGCATCCTGATGCTGCTGTCTCCGCTAGGTGCCCAAAACACACCGGACTCCGCGCCCACGCTGGACCAGGGGCTCGCCACGCTGCGGGCTGGCCGGCCTGGCCAGGCTCTGGCCATCTTTCAGCAGATCCTCGCGGCAGATCCCAACAATGCCGTCGCCGACCTGTAC
>DATGJK010000228.1:0-4770 GCA_035295245.1 Acidobacteriaceae bacterium | reverse complement strand
ATGCAGAAGGATTTCCCGGCGGCGCTGGTGGTGACGGCCACCTATATGGGCGTAAAGGGCACGCGCGGCATGCAGGAATTTTTGCCGAACACCTACCCGATCGGGGCGGCGAATCCGTGTCCCTCGTGCCCGAAGGGTTTTGTGTATCGCAGGTCGAACGGCAACTCGACGCGGCACTCGGGCGAATTGCAGGTGCGGCGCCGTTTGCGCGGCGGACTCACAGCGACGGTGGATTACACGTGGTCGAAGTCGCTGGACGACGATGCGCAGGTGGGCGCGCAGGGACACGTTGAAACGCAGGCAGCCTTCTCCGCTCCAGGGGACACGAACAGCAGCTCGAGTGCGAATCCGACCATTGCGCAGAACTGGCTCGATCTCAAGGCGGAGCGGGGACTTTCGACTTTCGATCAGCGCAACCTGGTCACCGCGACCGTGCAGTACACAACCGGCATGGGGCTGACGGAGACGCTGCTGAGCGGCTGGCGCGGGAGGGCCTTCAAGGAGTGGACGATTCTGACGAAGCTCACGGCGGGCAGCGGCTTCCCGCAAACGCCAAATTTTTTGGCCGCGGTGCCTGGGACGGGGGTGACTGGGCCGATCCGGCCGGATCGAACGGGTGCACCGCTCTACAGCGCGACGGCCGGGCGGTTTCTGAATCCGGCGGCCTATACAGCGCCAGCCGCGGGGCAATGGGGCAACGCACGGCGAGACTCGATCATTGGGCCGGATGAACTGACACTGGACGGCGCGCTGGCGCGTACCTTCCGGTTGAAAGGAACGCGGAGCTTCGATGTGCGGCTGGATGCGACGAATCCGCTGAACCACGTGACGTACACAACGTGGAACACGACGGTGAACGGAACCACTTTCGGATTGCCTGCGGGGTCGAATGCGATGCGCAGCCTGCAGGTGATGGGAAGACTGAGATTCTAGCGATGCGGCTGCGGAGAATATTGGCGGTACTGATGCTGCTGGGCACGGCGCTCGGCCAGGCGCAGAGCGTCGGCACGAATCAGCAGGAGGGGCAAAACGGGACGTTCACGCTGAGCGTGAACTCGCAGCTGGTGATCGAGACGGTTGTCGTCAAGGACAAGGATGGGCACTTCGTCCCTGGGCTAACGGCGAAGGATTTTCACGTTGAAGAGGACGGCGTTGCGCAGACGGTTCGGATTTTCGAGCACCAGGCGCTGGCGACGCAAAGCACTCCCCTGCCGGTGACGCCGCCGGATCAGGAAGACATCACTCTGTATCAGCGGCTGGTACGGACGCAGATTGCGCCGGAGGTTCCCGGGAAAATCCAGTACGGCGGGCGCCGTTTGCTGGCGTTCTATTTCGACATGACGGCGATGCCGCCGGAGGATCAGCTGCGGGCGCTGCGCGCGGCGGAGAAGTTTGTGCGCACCGAGATGACGCCCGCGGACCTGATCGCGATCATGCGGTACCAGGGTGGGTCAGTTGACGTGCTGCAGGATTTCACGGCCGATCGCAACCGGCTGCTGAGCATTCTGGACACGATGGTGGTGGGCGAGGGCCAGGGGTCGGTAGAGTCGATCGACGATGCGAGCAGCGCCGATACGGGCGCGGCTTTTGGCCAGGACGACAGCGAGTTCAACATCTTCAACAACGACCGGCAGCTCTCTGCGCTGATGACGGCGGCAAAGATGCTGGGCAGTCTGAGCGAAAAGAAGTCTCTCATCTACTTTGCCAGCGGGCTGCGGATGAGCGGGCTGGACAACCTGGCACAACTGCATGCCACCATCGATGCCGCGGTGCGCGCGGGCGTCTCGTTCTGGCCGGTGGATGCGCGCGGGCTAGTAGCCGAGGCGCCGCTGGGGAATGCGACGCAGGGGTCAGCCGGCAATGCGAGCATGTATTCCGGAGCCGCTGCGCAGGCGGTGGCGGATCAATTTCAGCAATCGCAGGACACTATGTATTCGCTGGGAGCGGATACAGGCGGCAAGGCGCTCTTCGACAACAACGACCTGACACGCGGGATCGT
Organism: Acidobacteriaceae bacterium; assembly: GCA_035295245.1. Lineage (GTDB taxonomy): Bacteria > Acidobacteriota > Terriglobia > Terriglobales > Acidobacteriaceae > Palsa-343. The sequence continues at coordinate 2,771 of DATGJK010000228.1, read as the reverse complement.
GCAGGCGCAGAAGGCGATCGAGGACTACTACATCGTCGGCTATTACACGACGAACACGGCGCAGAACGGGCATTTTCGGCGGGTGAAGATCACAGTGGATTCACCGCTGGCGGCGAAGCTGGACTACCGCGAGGGCTACTACGCGAACAAGACATTCAATAAGTTCACCGAGGCGGACAAGGAGCGCCAGCTCGAGGACGCGCTGATGCTGGGCGACCCGATCACCGATCTGACCATCGCCATGGAGATCGACTACTTCCAGCTCAACCGCGCGGAGTATTATGTGCCGATCGTCGTGAAGATTCCCGGCCGCGAGCTGGTACTGGCGAAGAAGTTTGGCGCGGAGCACACGCTGATCGACTTTGTGTGCGAAGTGAAGGACGCGACGACGGGAACGACGATGAGCAACGTGCGCGACTCGGTGAACATTAAGCTGAGCGACGCAACGGCGGCGCAGCTGGCGCACCTCCCGGTGGAGTACGACGCGGGGTTCACGTTGTTTCCCGGCAAATACTCCATCAAATTCCTGGCGCGCGACGACGAGACGGGGCGGATGGGCACGTTTCAGACGTACTTCACGATTCCTGACCTGAACAAGGTGACCAGGAAAATAGCGCTCAGTTCCGTGGTGCTGGGCAGCCAGCATGTGGACATCCATGACGCGCTCTACAACGCGCAGCGCGGCAAGGAACAGGCGAAGGACGATGCGGCGAATCCGCTGGTGCAAAACGGACAGAAACTAATCCCCAGCGTGACGCGGGTCTTCAACGTGGACCGCACGATGTATGTCTACCTGCAGGCCTACGAGCGCGACCAGGCAGGAGTGCAGCCGGTATCCGCGCCTGCCACGAGCGCCGCATCGACGCCGCTGGTAGCGTTTGTGAGCTTCTACCGCGATCAAAAGCTGGCGATGGAGACATCGCCGATTGCGGTGACTCCGGAACCTGGGACGCGTCTGGGCGTGGTGCCGCTCTCGTTCCAGGTACCGCTGGGGAAGCTGGAGCCGGGACGCTATCAATGCCAGGTGAGCGTGCTGGATCCGGCGGGCCGGCGCGCGGCATTCTGGCAAGGATCGGTGATGCTGGTCCCGTAGTCGTTCGCGGGCGGCGAGATTTCTCCTGTCAATTCACTGCTTCGGTACGAAGCGGATCGCGCAGCCGCCGCCTGGGGCAAGGTGGAGGGTCAGCGTGTCCTTTTGGCTCACGTTCTTGGTTTCGATGGAGACGTGCTGCGGGGACTGATCCGCATCCTGGGCGTCGGCGTAGATCTGCGCGGTGTAGTTCCCTTCCCCGAGGAAGCGGAGCGGGACGGTGATCTCGCGCGGCGTCCAGTTGGTGATCGATCCTAAATACCAATCGCGGCCGTTGCGCCGGGCAACGGTGATGCTTTCTCCGGGAAAGCCATCGAGGCCGCGGGTCTCGTCCCACACGACCGGCACATCGCGGATGAACTGGAAAGCCGGCTGATTCGCGTAGGCCTGTGGCGCGTCGGAGACCATCTGAATGGGGACGTAGTCGATGACGTAGAGGGCCAGCTGCTGTGCGCGTGTTCCCTGCACCATGGGGCTGATGTTGCGCGGGATGAACTGCGCCGCCGTCGCATTGTCAAAGCCGCCCGGCGTGTAGTCCATTGGACCGTTAAGCAGGCGGGTGAAAACGAAGGTGGTGCGGTGGACGGGATCGTCGCGGTCGGTGACTTTGCTGAACTCCATGCCCAGAATGCCTTCGTAGCCGAGGACGTTTGGCCAGGTGCGGCTGATGCCCCAGGGCGTAACGGTTCCGTGAAAGTCGAGCATCAGATGGTGCTCGGCCGCGAGTTGCGCTGCCTTGTAGTAGAACTCGATGGCGGGCTGATCGCTGCGCTGGACGAAGTCGATCTTGACGCCGGCGACGCCCCACTGCTCAAAGAGCGGGAAGGCTTGCTCCATCTGCACGGAGGTGGGAGCGTAATTCGCCCATAGCCAAACCTTGACGTTTTTTGAAGCGGCGTACTTCACAACGTCGGGCACGTCGACGGTGCCATTCATGTGGAGAATATCGTCGCGGCTGGACCAGCCGGCATCGATGAGCATGTATGGAAATCCGGCTTGCGCGGCGAAGTCGACATAGTACTTCATGTTCGCGGTGGTGAAAGCAGGCTTGCCATCGGGTCCCAGGTTTCCGCTCCACCAGCTCCACGCCGTCTTGCCGGGGTGAATCCAGCTGGTGTCCTGGAGGGTGGAGGGAGGGTTGAGGTCGTCGATGATACTGGAGTCGAGAAGAGCGGCAGGCTGGTCGGCCACCTGGAAAACGCGCCATGCAGAACGGTACGGCAGCGATCCGACAACGGCGGCAGAACGATCGCCCGGGATATCAGTGAATCGCGGAGCCAGAATGCTCTCGATCCGGAAGCGGCCCTCGCCCTGCTGCTGCGGCTCGCGGCTGTTGGTGAGGTACATGACGGCGTTGTCATGAAGATCGGCTTCGGTGATCGCGAGCCAGCCGACACCTGGATTCCAGGTGAGCAGAGGAAGCCCGAAGAGAGGCTGAGTCTGGCGATCGAGAGAACTGAGGTGCATCCGCAGATATTCGCTTTCGAAGGCGGAACGGAAATTGGGCAGTTCCAGCGCCCAGATGGTGGCATCGTTGTCGAAGTTGAATTCCGTGTGCTCATCGGAAAGCTGGAACCTGCGCTGATCCGGCCCGGCGGGGACAACATAGCGAAAGGCAACGGCGTCCTGATAGGCGCGCGCTTCGATCAGCATGGAGCGGCGCTGCTCTGCGGGCTCGGTG
>DATGJK010000227.1:0-2563 GCA_035295245.1 Acidobacteriaceae bacterium | reverse complement strand
CCAGGAAGAAAAGCGGTGCCCGATAGAGATTGCTGACCAGCCGCTCACCCAACGGCAGGGGATTGGGCCGAGGCCCCAGCGGATTCATGGGCGCGCCGCTCCCCCGCGCGCGACCAGCCACGGCCGGACTTCACCGACTAAATAGACGGATCCAGCAACGACGATGAGTGCATCCGCAGGCGCTTTTGCCAGGGCGCGTTCCAGCGCCTGCTGCCCATCGCCTGCGGCTTCAGCCCGGGCTCCAACCTTTGCCGCCGCTTGCAGCAGCTCATCGGCAGAAACCGAACGCGGCGACAGAATCGGCGTAGCGATCACACGGTCGAAGAGCGGGAAAAGGATCTGCGCCATCTCGTCGAAGGCCTTGTCTTTCATGCAGCCAAAGACCAGAACCGGGCTCCCGGCACGCGCCTCATCGCTCAGAAGCGCTGACAACGCGGCGCGCAGCGTCCACGCCCCGGCCGGGTTGTGCGCCACATCGAGGAGAACCCGTGCTCTCCCTGGAATCGCAAACAGTTCCAGCCGCCCCGGCCACTGCGTCCGGCGGATGCCCTCGGCAATCTGCGCGGCGTTGATTTTGTAACCGTAATGATTACGCAATTCGACGGCAGCGGTAATCGCCAGCGCGATGTTCCGGCGCTGATGCTCTCCGGCGAGCGGAGAATCGACCTGAATCGTCTCGCCGAGCACCTGCAGCGAGTAGCGATTGCGAAGCGTCGACTCAATGCCTTCCGCGCTCGGTGCTCTGTGCTCTCCGCTCTGTTCGCCGAAGGCTGAACGCTGAACGGCTGCGCTCTGCGGAACATATTCCGCCGCGTTCACTCCACGCACATCCAGCTCCGCCGCCACTTCGCCGATGGCCTGATTCGCCTCCGGATGCTGCGGCAGCGTGATCAGAATCCCATTGCGGCGCAGGATGCCGGCTTTTTCACGCGCGATCAGCGTGATCGTGTCGCCAAGCCACTCCGTGTGGTCGAGCGAGATGTCCGTAATCACCGAGAGCAGCGGATCGACGACATTCGTGGCGTCGAGACGCCCGCCCAAGCCCACCTCCAGCACCACAATCTCCACCTCCGCCGCGGCGAAGGCTTCGAACGCCAGCGCCGTCAGCGTCTCGAAGAAGCTGGGCGGCCCGGGCAGCTTGCCGTCCGCGACCAGCTGATTCGCGCAGTCGTCCACCCGGAAATAATGCCGGGCGAAATCGTCGTCGGCGATCGCCTCGCCGTTCACGCGGATGCGTTCGTTGACGCGCTCCAGATGCGGCGACGTGTAAAGGCCGGTGCGGATGCCCGCCGCCTGCAGAATCGAGGCCAGCGTGGCGCAGGTCGAACCTTTCCCGTTGGTCCCGGCAACCAGGATGGAGGGGAAGCGGCGCTCCGGATGTCCCAGCGCAGCGACCAGCGTCTGCATCTCCTCGATGCGGAACTTCCGCCGCGGCGCTCCCGGCGCGACATGCAGCTCGCCCGCGCGCGCATGGAGGCTATCGAGGGCCGCCGTGTAGGACATGGCTTTAGGGTAATAGGGTTTAGGGGTCAGGAGGTAGAGGGCAGTTCGCTAATGGCGAGCCAGCGGGTCAGCTGCCGGTAAGCTGAGCCAGGTAGTCTGCGGGTGAAAGCACTTTGACGCCACCACGCGCCGACGGCGGAAAGTGCCGGAGGTTTCCGGTGATGAGAGGTGCTCCGGAAGCGTGTGCCAGAGCGATGAAAATCCTGTCGTCGGGATCCGGAAGCGCGTATGGCCAGGGCTCAGGGTCAGGCACATGAATGCTTTCTTCGATCAGCGACCCTAACCACGGTGGCGGAAACGTGTAGCGGGTGAACTTTGCACGCTGCATCACATCGATGTACTCATCAAGAACGCCAGGGCAGGTGACGATGTGTGCCTCTCCCAGCAGCATCCGCTCGACGACCAAGCGAGGAATGCCGTCCGGCTTGACCCCGGCGGAGACGATCACATTTGTATCGAGGACCGCCAGCCTCATCCGGTCTTCCGCCGTTTACGCAAACGCCGCACGCGGGCGATTTCTTCATCAATCTCCTCGTCCGTCACCTTGTCAAACCCCATCGCTTTCGCGCGCTGCCAGCTATCGCGCAGGCTCGCCCTCGCGATAGCGCGCCGCAGATCCCGATCCTCCAGACCGATATCGCCAAGTACGGGAACCAGAAAGTAAGCCGGTCCCTCCTGACCTGACAGCAGGACCGTTTCTCCTGGCGGCACCGATTCCAGTGCCTTCGCCCCGCGGGTGCGGAATTCTCGTAACGACACCTGACGCACAGATCACCTCCTGGTCTGTAGTGTAGCCAAAACGGCTACGCCTCACAAGGTGAAGATCATGGAGCCGGAGTCAGTCCGTGGCGCAGCATCACGGCGGCGATGGCGGCAGGATTCGGCGGACCCGGGCGGGCGCCCGCCACCACTGCAGCGATTTCGCGAAAATACTCCGGGCCCAGCACACCCGGCGTGACCACCGCCAGGCATCGCGCATTGACCGCGTGTGGGTTGTCGAAGCGGTGAACGGCGCCGCGCGGGATGCAGAGCACATCGCGCGGGCCAATCTCGACCGTCC
>DATGJK010000226.1:0-13146 GCA_035295245.1 Acidobacteriaceae bacterium | reverse complement strand
ACTTCCGTCATCGAAAACGGCTTCGCCTTCCAGGCCACCTTCTCGACCGTCGAGCCTGTCAGCAGGCGATTCGCGGTATCTCCCGCCGCGCCGGTTGCGGCCGTATGAGCTCCGCGCTGGCCGACCCTGGCTGATGAAGGAATCAGCGCCGCCGCGCCCGCCGCTGCTGCTCCGCCCAGAAATTTTCTACGTGTGAAATTGAGATCCATGATTCCTCACTTGTTCTGTGAAAGCACCGTTCCCGGACCCCCGCCGAACGCGGTGCGTCTCTGCGCACTGGCATCGAAGTTACCTCATCGTGGCCACCACCTCGAAGGTACGCCCGCCAGCGGCGAAAAAAGGGCTGCATCGCGACGACTTCTCCCACCGGAATGGTCCTGGCCGTCAGTGCCCGCGTCGTTTCTTTTGATCATCTGTTCCGTAGTATTGAATACTGCGGATGTTTCCGGTGAACATGATCGTGTCCCTTTCATCCATTCAGGTCGTCGATTCGCATACGGCCGGCGAGCCAACGCGCGTCGTGATCGCCGGTGGGCCGGATCTTGGCAATCAGTCGCTCGCGCACCGGGCCCGTTGCCTGGCAACCCGATACGACGCCTTTCGGTCGGCGGTAATCAATGAGCCGCGCGGCTCCGATGTGCTGGTGGGCGCGCTGCTGTGCGAGCCGGAAGATCCGCGATCGGCTGCGGGCGTCATCTTCTTCAATAACGTCGGCTATCTGGGCATGTGCGGTCATGGCACCATCGGCGTGGTGACGACCCTGGCGCACCTGGGCCGCATTGGCACGGGCGATCATCGGATCGAGACGCCTGTCGGCACGGTCCGCGCCATGCTGCATGTGGACGGGCGGGTCACGATCGAAAATGTGCCCGCCTGGCGCTATCGCGCGGAGGTCGCCGTCGCAGTACCCGAAGTGGGTACGGTGACCGGCGATATTGCGTGGGGAGGGAACTGGTTTTTCCTGGTGGAGGACCCTCCGATTCCTCTCAGGCACGGCAATGTCGATCGTTTAACCGAGTACGCGTGGAGCATCCGCCAGGCGCTGAATGCGGCCGGTATTACCGGCGCCGGAGGCGAGGAAATCGATCATATTGAATTGTCCGCGCCGCCCTCTTCACCCTCGGCGAATAGCCGGAATTTTGTGCTTTGCCCGGGGAAGGCGTACGACCGCTCTCCGTGTGGTACGGGAACGAGCGCGAAGCTGGCCTGCCTGGCGGATGCAGGCAAACTTGCGCCAGGCGAGTTGTGGCGGCAGGAAGGCATCCTGGGGACGATATTCGAAGCCTCGTATCAGCGCGGCGGGGATGGCGCCGTAATTCCCAGCATCACCGGCGAAGCCTGGGTAACGGCGGAAGGACGGCTGCTGTTCCATCCCGACGACCCCTTCCGGTCGGGAATACACAGATGACGGAGGTGTTCGATGTCGTCGTCGCCGGCGCAGGGATCGTTGGCGCGGCATGCGCTCTGGAATGCGCGCAACGGGATTTGCGCACCGCTGTCGTGGAGCAGGGCAGCGTCGGCGGTGGAACCACCGCGGCGGGCATGGGGCATATTGTCGTCATGGATGACTCGCCCGCTCAGATGGCGCTCACACGGTATTCGCAGCAGCTGTGGCGTGCGCTCGCAGATCGCCTTCCTGGCGATGTGGAGTTCGATCCCTGCGGCACAATTTGGGTAGCCGCCGACGAGGAAGAGATGGATGAGGTGCGCCGTAAACACGCGGCATACACAGCGGCCGGCGTTCCTGCGGAAATCCTGGACGCGGAGGCGCTTGCCGAGGCGGAGCCGCATCTGCGCCGTTCGCTTACAGGAGGGCTGCTGGTTCCAGAAGATGCGGTTCTCTATCCACCTGGAGCGGCAGCGTGGCTGATGCGGGAAGCGGCACGCGCGGGTGCGCGTCTCTACAGCCCGCGCACTGTGGTGGCGGCCGGAAAGGGAACGGTTCGGCTGGATGACGGGACCGCATTGCAAGCGGGCCATTTTGTCAACGCTGCGGGAGCCGAAGCAGCGCGGCTGACTCCAGGTCTGCCGATCCGCAAGCGCAAGGGCCATCTTGTGGTCACTGACCGGTATCCAGGATTTGTGCGGCATCAGCTGGTCGAGCTGGGGTACCTTAAGAGCGCGCACTCCGTCACTGCGGATTCGGTGGCGTTCAATGTGCAGCCGCGCCGGACGGGACAGATCATTCTCGGTTCTTCGCGGCAGTTCGACGCCGATGATTCTGCCGTCGATCACTGCATCCTTGCAGCGATGATCGAACGCGCCCGTGTCTACATGCCGGAAATCGGCGATCTGCAGGGCATCCGCATCTGGACCGGTTTCCGCGCGGCTACGCCGGACAAGTTGCCGCTCATCGGTCCTTGGCCTGACGATGAGACGGTGTGGCTCGCGGCAGGACACGAGGGGCTGGGCATCACGACCTCGCTCGGCACCGCAAAGTTGCTGGCCGACGCGCTCACCGGCTCGAAGTCCGCCATTTCCATCGATCCCTATCGGCCGCAGCGTTTCACGGGAGCGGTGGCGCATGCCTGAGACGATCTCTCTGAACATCGATGGCGAGGAGCTGCGGGTTGAGCCCGGCACGACGGTGGCGGCCGCTGTGCTGCTTGCCGGATCGCGGACGCGCACGTCGGTGACCGGAGAACCGCGCGCACCGCTTTGCGGCATGGGCATCTGCTACGAGTGCCGCGTCACGATCAACAGCATTCCGCATCAGAAGAGCTGCCAGATTCTGTGCGAGCCGGGAATGGATGTGCGAACGGCATGAACGCGCGCTTCGATGTGCTCGTCGTGGGGGCTGGTCCCGCCGGGATCGCTGCGGCAGTGCGCGCATCAGAAAGCGGCACGCGCGTTGGGCTGGTGGACGACAACCCCGCGCCGGGCGGACAGATCTGGCGCAGGGGCGCGCCGCAGCCCGCATCCGCGCGTGGATGGCTCACGCGCCTCGAAGCGTCGGGCGTGCAGCGGCTCCAGGGATGGCGGGTCTTCGATGCCCCACAACCGGGACTGCTCGTAGCTGAGCGCAGCGGAGCGGGGGACTCCGAGTGCGCCGAACTGCACTTCGAGAAGCTGGTTCTCGCGACGGGAGCGCGCGAACGCTTTCTGCCGTTTCCCGGCTGGACTCTGCCCAACGTCATGGGCGCGGGGGGCCTGGACGCGCTGGTGCGCGGCGGCCTGCCGATCACCGGGAAGCGCGTGCTCGTCGCGGGGACGGGGCCCCTGCTGCTCGCGGTGGCCGCTGAGCTCGTCGAGCGCGGCGCGGATGTGGCTGGCCTGTGCGAGCAGGCGGATCTGCGGCAACTGATTCCGCTTGGACTGGAGTTATTCCGCCACCCTGGGAAGCTCCTCCAGGGAGTGCGGCTGCGACGCGCCAGTCGAAAAGCGCAGGTGTTGACTGGCTGCTGGCCCGTCGAAGCGAAGGGCAGAAACAAACTTGAGGCGGTGGTCATACAGCGTGGAGCGCGGCGATGGGAGATTGCATGCGATTACCTGGCGTGCGGTTTTCATCTGGTTCCGAATCTCGAGTTGCCCATGCTTCTCGGCTGCCGGATAGAGAACGGTTTTGTCGGGATCGATGATGCGCAGCAAACATCAGTTGCCGACATTTACTGCGCAGGCGAGCCGACGGGCATTGGCGGCGTGGAGAGCGCGCTGCTCGAAGGCGAGATCGCCGGGCTTGGAGCCGCCGGCCGGCAACGGGAGGCGCGCCGGCTAAGCCGGAAGCGACCAGCGATGCAAAGATTTGTGCGCGCGCTGGAGCGTTCCTGCGCACTGAACCCGGAATTGCGCAAGCTACCGCACGAGGACACATTCGTCTGCCGGTGCGAGGACGTTCCGCTGCGCGCGCTGCGCGAGCATCATTCCTGGCGGGAAGCCAAATTGCTCACCCGGTGCGGCATGGGTCCATGCCAGGGACGGATCTGCGGAGCCGCGACAACGTTTCTCTTCGGCTGGGAACCCGATTCGGTGCGGCCTCCGCTGCTGCCGGCGCGTATCGCCAGCCTGCGTGCATGCGGCGCTGCAGTCGAATTAGCTCAACACAATAAGGAGACTCGATGAACTGGCAAGGCGTAATGCCGGCGATGACCACCTGCTTCGACGAGCAGCTCAACATCGATCATGCATTTATGGCGCGCCATGGCCGCTGGATGCTCGACAACGGCTGCACGGGGCTGATCCTTCTGGGCTCGCTCGGCGAGGCAGCGACGCTCTCTCTTGAGGAAAAGGAAGCCCTGCTGCGCAACATGGTCGGGGCGGTTGGGAAACGCGCGCCGGTGGTCGCGGCAATCTCCGCGCTGTCGACGAATGAAGCGGTGATTCAGGCGAAGAACGCCGAACAGGCGGGATGCAGCGGGCTGATGGTGCTGCCGCCCTATGTCTATCGCGGGGACTGGCGGGAGATGAAGGCGCATGTCGCAGCGGTGTTCCGTGCGACAAAGCTCGAGTGCATGCTCTACAACAATCCAATCTCCTACGGGACGGATTTCCTCGCCGAGCAGATTCGCGAGCTGGCCGCCGAGTGTGAGAACCTGGTGGCGGTGAAGGAATCGAGCGCCGATGTGCGGCGCGTGACCGCGATCCGCGCGCTGACCGGCGATCGGCTGCGCATCTTCGTGGGTGTGGATGATGCGATTGTCGAGGGCATTGCCGCCGGAGCCGTGGGACGGGTTGCGGGGCTGGTGAATGCCTTTCCCGCCGAATCAGTCGCGCTGTTCGATCGGGCTCGAGCGGGCAAAAGAGAAGAGGCGTTCGAGCTGTATCGCTGGTTCCTGCCGCTGCTCCGCATGGACACCCTGCCGAAGTTCATCCAGCTCATCCACCAGGTGCAGGAGGAGACGGGGACGGGCAACGCCCGAGTGCGTCCGCCGCGGCTGCAGATTACGGGAGCCGAGCTGGAAGAGACCCGCGCCGCCGTGCGGCAGGCTCTGGCGCACCGGCCTGAAGTGTCCAGCACGCCTTTCCCCCGGTCGTGACGGGTGCGCGTTCGCCGGTCCGCGGCCGGTGTGTCCCTGATCCCGGGAGGTTGGTATACTCCCGGCGATCGTCTCTGGGTTAAACCGCACTGGCTCGTCGGGGTCCATGACTCTGCCGTGTAAGAGCCGATATCCAGTCCTTCGGAGCTGGAGTGAATGCCATTTCTGAATCGTGCAACGGTCGTTTGCAGTCTGGCAGGGATATTGACAGTAGGCGGACTGTCGTTAGTCCACCGGCCGCCGGCGATTGGGGCTGCTGTGAGGGTCAGCGACGCGGATGATGAAGACGCGTGCTACTTTTGCCACAAGGATGCGGTCGATGGTTTTGCGCGGTCGGAGATGGGGCTGTCCATGCGATTGCCCGCGCACGAACCCGACGGCGTAGTACGCACGCCGCAGGCGACTCTCCGCGTGGCCTCGAATCGAGAAGGAACATGGCAGACCCTGGAGAGCCACGGCGTTACCGAGACTTATCGCGTCGATTATGTGATTGGATCGGGAACGCACGCCAGTGGGTACATCGTCTCGCTGGCGAATCATCTCTTCCAGTCGCCGGTAGCCTGGTACAAGCGCAGAGGCGCCTACGGTCTGGCACCCGGCTATGAGACGGAGGTGGATCCGGATTTTACCCGTCCGATCAAGCCCGGATGTCTTTTCTGTCATGCAGGTTCCTTCGCCCCTGTTTCCGGCACGATCAATGAGTACGCTGCCCAGCCGTTTTCACATCTTGCGATGAGCTGTAGTCGCTGTCATGGCCCTGAGAGCGCTCATCTGGACCACCCTGCGGCGTCAAACATCATCAGTCCCGATCGCCTGGATGCTGCCTCGCGGGACAGCGTTTGCGAGCAATGTCATTTAAAGGGCGTGGCGCGCGTGCTGAACCCGGGCAAGGAGTTTACGGATTTTGTGGTGGGCCAGCCGCTGGAGAAGACCTTCACAACGTACATCGACTCGATGCCGAGTGGGGGGCAACCGCCGTTCAAAGTCATCAGCCATTCAGAAGAATTAGCGCTCAGCCGATGCAAACGCACCAGTGGCAATCGCATGTGGTGCGGTACCTGTCATGATCCACACCACGAGCCAACCGATGCCGAGGCCGCATCGTACTATCGCGCAAAGTGCATGACCTGCCATGGTGCTACTCACTTTGCGGCGAGCCATCCATCCCGGACCAGCAACTGCATTGGGTGCCATATGCCGAAGAGAGCACCCAACGACGGCGGCCATACGGTGTTTACGGATCACAGAATTCAGCGAGTGCCCGATCACAAACCTCGCGGCGAACCCACTGGAATTGCAGCGTGGCGGGATCCTCCTGCAGAACTGGCAAAACGGAACCTTGGGATTGCCCTGATCGAAGCGGGCACCGAAGAAGGTTCGTGGCCGCAAATTGTAAGCGGGTATCGCACCCTGACCGAAGTTCAGCATCAGTTCCCGAACGATTGCGAGATGTACCAGTCGATGGGGAATGCGTTATTTATCGGGAGACAATTCTCAGAGGCGGCGATCGCCTTCGAGATGGGGGAGCGGTGCAATCCTCAATCAACTTCTGTTGAGGCCAGTCTCGGCTCTGTCTATGCCGCAGCGGGGAAGAATGACGCTGCCGAAACTCATCTCGAGCGGGCGCTGGTTTTGGATCCGATGAATTTGAGCGCCGCCGAAGAACTGATTGGCCTGTATGAAAAGGGCGGAGAAACAGCCAAAGCGGACGTGCTGAGGAATAAACTCAGCAGTCTGTTGCACTGAGTACGTCCGCCAGGGCGATCGTTGCAGCGTGTGCCCTTGCAGGAGACAGGTCAAACTTCACACTTCGTGGTACAGACGGTATTCCTCATCGCGGATATCAGGGAAGGCGCGAAACGCCACCGGCGCAACAGCGGATTCGACACGCCACGCGCGTCCTGCCTTTCCCTGCTGCGAGGCTCTAAGCAACTGTGCCCGGGTGAAACGGCTGTCCGGTGAGTTGATCGCGAAAAGCGTCAACGGACCGGCAAGGAGAGCAACCGTATTCGGGTGCTGCGAATCCACCGCCTCGAGCCGCAGCGGACGCTCGATGGAGTATTCGATCGTGTCGCCGTCTCTCCATTCACGCTGCAGGGAGCAGAAACTTCCCGGCTGGATGGGCTGCCCGGCGGGGCGCCCGTTCACGGCAACAGCCGTGCCCGCGCCAGCCCACTCCGGCACACGCAGGCAGATGGCGAACGTCTCCGGCCGCTCTGCCCCGACCCGCATGCTGACATCCTGGGTATAGGGATAATCAGTCTTCTGTTCCAGCACGATGCGCGTTGCGCCGCGTCTCCACGTGACGCGCGATGGAACGAAGAGATTCACATAAATGGCATCGGGAGAATGGAAATACGAGCTGATGCCATAGTCCGCGGTAATCTGCGGAAAGGTTCCCGAGCAGCACGGCCATTGCTCCGGGTAATACACCCTGGAACCGTGGTTGTTGTAGTCGGAGTAGTAAAAGCTGAATCCTCCGGGCTGCAGCGGTTTTGCCCCCAGAATGGTGTTGTAGAGCACTTTCTCCATGCTGTCGCCATAGCGGCTGTCGCCGGTGATGCGCATGAGATAGCGGGTGATCTTGAAGTGCCCATAGGAACCGCAGGGCGTTTCAAAGCTGGCGTGAGTGGTTTTCAGGCTCTCGCCCAGCGCGCCGCTGCCCGGCTCGGAGAAGGTTTCATTCGGACCCCAGCCGCCGGTGGCGAAACTCTGCGCCGCAACGAACCCAAAGCCATTGCGCGCGGCACGCAGATGCTTCTCGCTGTCGAGGACCAGGTACGCCTGAGCGGCAGAGCAGAGCGCGTTCACATGACTGTAGGCGTGCTGGTGAGGCAGCGCATTCTTCCCATCGGCCAGCGGATCGAAGTAGTCCTGATCCTGCAGGAAGCGCTGCGCGAGTTCCAGATAGCGGCGGTCGCCGCTCCTCTTGTATGCAAGAAAGAAGTTTTCCGGGAGAGTGTAGCTTTCGTCCCATGTCCAGGAGATGTTCTTGTGTGGGCGCTCGGCCATTTCCGGTCGCGTGAGCGCCTTAGGCGGCAGGTAAGTCAGTACGGAGTCGGTGAGATGAGCGAGGACGCGCAGGGCGTCGGGGTCGCGCGCGAATTCATGCGCGTCAATGAGCCCGCAATTGCTTTTGTCGAAGGTGTAAGCCGGCAGTGGATAGTTGACCCAAAACTTCGAACTGATCGCCTCTCCGAAGCCGCGCACCAGGCGGTTGATTTTGGCTTGCGTCGCCCGGTCTCCTGTTGCCGCATACGCTCGTGCGAGCCCCGAGAGATATTGTCCGAAGGTGTGTCCCGGAATATAGCCGGTCATATTGTTCGGGGGATCGAATTCATCCGACCAGCTGTACCATCCACCCATGTCTTCGCCGGGAGCAGGAAGGCCGGCGGCCTGGCGATAAGGCTTGAGGAGCGCGTCTTCACTGAGCGCCAGGAAAAATGCGTGATTCGCGCGAAACTGCTCCTGCATCGGACCATCAAGCAGCTCAACCTGTGCATAGTCGAACTGACTTAGCTTCGTTGCGCCGCCCTGACTTTCGACAGCGGTTTGAGTCCATCCATGCCGATCAAGAGCAGCCATACCGGCTGCCGCGCTGCCGGTCTTTAGAAATGACCTGCGGGAAAAGTGTCCGGTCATCTGGACCTCCGGTGCGAATCTGAGTTTCTGTAGCCGATCCTATAGTTGAAGGGACGCAGAGCGATCAGCGATTGTCATCAGCTTTGCTGTCCCGCTGTCGATGGCCTGGATTCTAACCTTCTTTCGGCGCGATGGTGGTATCGGTGTGGCCGATTTCAGCGTCAGCTTTCTCGATGAATCGTCCCATGCGCACTCGATGCGCGTGAACTCGCCGCGACGATAGCCAAAGCTGGTTCCATCGTCTTCATACCAGCTGAATCGCCCGTCTGCACCGGGATAGATCTGCAGCGTGATGGGTTCATCGCTCGACTCCATCGTGTGTTGCCGCACCGGTCCCATTGGAATGATGGCACCGGCGCGTACATAGATGGGAATGGTGGCCAAATCTACCTCGCGAGTGATTTCGGCATCGCCCGCCTCACGCTGATTGTTCCAGAAGTCCCACCACGTCCCGTCCGGCAGCCAGGTTTTCCTGTGTGTCGCGCCCGCTTGGAGTACCGGCGCAACGAGAAAATGATCGCCCCACAAATACTGATCCGCGACGAGCGCCGCCCTGGGCTCGCGCGGCCAGTTGATCCATAAGGCGCGCATCAGTGGGAGCCCGGTTCTATGCGTCTGGTCTGCCGATGAGTAGATATAGGGCAACATCCGATATCTGAGCTCGAGGTACTTGCGGCAGATGGGCTCCACTTCGGTGTTGCGCAGGTCTTCTGGCCGCGGCCAGCCGCCGATCGTTTCCGATCCCTCCAGCGGACCAGGCGTACCCATATTCCAGCCCCACGGCAGTCGCAGCTTCCAGGCGCGGCCATGGGAACGAAAGAGCGGACAAAACGCGCTGAACTGAAACCAGCGCACGTAGAGTTCCGGTGTTAGTTCGTGCGTCGGAAAGAATCCGCCTGTATCTGTTCCCCACCACGGAATCCCGCACAGGCCGATGTTGATGCCGTTCCTCACCTGAGCCGCGAGCGCTTCCCAGGTTGAATCGATGTCCCCGGACCAGAGCCACCCATAGCGCTGCAGCCCGGCGTAACCGTTCCGGTGCAGGGCGAACGGTCTGCGCTCGCGATTCGCTTTCATCGGTCCGTCCCAGTACATCTCATTGCGCTCGAGCCGGGCCTCTGGCGGAAGCATGTCGCCTTCATCTGGCCACCAGCCATCGATGCCGATCTCCTCAGCAGGCATGTGCTGAGCCCAGTAGGTGGCAGCATCTCCCGGGGCATGGGCCGCTGATCCCGTATCAGTAATTTTTCCGTGGAAGTCGAAGGGCGGCACCACGTGCAATACGATCCTGAAATGCCGCTCGTGGAATTCCCGGAGCATCGCCTCCGGATCCGGAAAAACATCGGCATTGAAGGTGAAGGATCCGTGACCGGTATTCCAGCCTGAGGGGCAGAACCCGGTCCCCAGATAAATGAGCGCGTCGCAGGGAAGCTTCTTCTCGCGAAAGTTCTTCGCAATCCCCAGCACTTCATCTCGGCTCGCCAGGGTGCGATGCGACTGCATGTAGCCCAGAGTCCACAGCGGCGGCAGGTGCGGATAACCGGTCAGATCGGCATAACCGCGCAGGATCTCCGCCGGCGAGTCTCCCAGAATGAGATACACATTTCGTGTTGACGTAGCCACCGGCGAGCGCACGATGCCCATCTCGCCGGTCATGTCGAAGGTGCCGAACGGCTGACCGACGAAGAGGCCCCATCCTTCCGGACTGATGAGCCAGGGGAGGGGGACGCGCGATCCGGCAGTGCGCAGGTCGGGTGAACCCTCGCCGTTGCGCATGCCATCGCGCGTTCCCCTGCGGTCGAAACCCGGCAGCCCTTCGCCCAGGCCGAAGAGCGGCTGCTCGCCCAGGCGGAACCGAACGGACGTGCTGTCGGTGTCGAACTGGATCTCCTGGCGCATGCGTTCCCCGGCGTCCATCACGGTGATCCGCAGCGGCTCCTTCTGTACACGAATGTTGTGGCTCCCCCATTTCACCTGGGAGCCCAGGCCGAGGGCTGCCTGATGTGCTCCGTCGATGACGCCGAGTTCTTCGGTTGGAGGTGGTGCAACGGCCGGCGCGATGCTGATGCGCAGCACATTGGCGCCGAGGGCGGTCAAAGTCAGGTCGAGCTTTCCGGGGCTGCCGGTTTTTACGCCAAGGGAAATCCCCGCATTGACCGGAGTCCGCAGCAGCAACCCCGCCAACCCAAAACCCAGGCCACGCAGCATGGACCTGCGCGTCAGATCAGTGATCATCGCTGTGTTTGTAATTCCCAGAGTCAGGCGAGTCAAGAGAACGTTTACCCAATATGGGGAGAAGCAGGTTGCGAGTCCGTTGGAGGAGTAAGATTCAACAGATAACGGCGAACCTCCTATTGTGTGGAATCTCAGAAAATGCAGCGCTGCAGATCACTGGGCTGCGAACGCCACATGGCTAGTTCTGGGCTTGTTGTTTTTGTGCGTGCCCGCACCAGGGCAGAGTGCAGGCGACGCAGCAGCATCCGCGACCGCGGCTCTGCAAAGCGGAGAATTCGACAAGGCGCTCGCTTTGCTTCGACCGGCGATCCAGGAATCTCCGCGCAATCCGCAGCTCTGGATGCTGCAGGGACTTGCTGAATCGGGAAAAGGCGATCGCAAGTCGGCGCTTGCTTCGTACCAGTCGGCGCTCAGGATCTCTCCCGAATATTTGCCCGCGCTGGAAGGCGCTGCTCAGTTGCAGTATGAAGCCGGCAATCCCGCTGCGGCTCCGCTGCTCGAGCACATTCTTCGTCTGCGGCCCGGCGACGTGACGAGCCATGCCATGCTGGCTGTACTGGATTACAGGAAAGGGGATTGTGCCGGAGCAGTCCGGCACTTCTCGCAGAGCGAGCCGGCGCTTGGCTCGCAACCGGGGGCGCTCCAGGAATACGGTTTCTGTCTGCTGCAACTGAAGCAAATGGACAAGGGCCTTCAGATTTTTCAGGGATTGCTGGATGCCCATCCGGAGGACGCACGGGCGCGGAGAGCATTGGCAGCCGTCCAGCTCAGCGCAAAGCAGCCGCAAAACGCTCTCGCGACGTTGCAGCCTCTGCTCGAGTCCAGTCCGGATGTCGAAACGATGAGGCTGGCATCTGCGATCTTCGAAGCCAACCATGACACACCCCATGCGGTGGAAATTTTGCGCCAGGCAATCGTGCAGGATCCCAAAGATACGGCGCTCTACGTGGACTTTGCTAACCTGGCGATGGATCATCAGTCGTTTCAGGCCGGCATTCAGATGATCGATTCCGGGCTGCGCCTGCAGCCTGCGGCGGCGGATCTGTATCTGGCGCGCGGCGTGATGTATGTGCAGATGGCGCAGTACGACAAGGCGGAGGCGGACTTCGACAGGGCCGAGCAACTGGATCCGCGCCAGGGAGTGAGCGCGGCGGCTCAGGGACTCATGGCCGAGGAGCGCGACCAGAGCGATCCGGACAAGGCTCTGGCCGCGGTGCATCAGCGACTGCAGAAAAAGCCGGGCGATGCATTCCTCTGGTATCTGCAGGCTGCGATTGTGTCGCAGAAGGCGCCCGCTCCTGGTTCGAGCGAATTTGCGGAGGGGCTTGCCTCCGCGAAGAAGGCCGTAGCGCTGGACCCCTCGCTAACGGCCGCGCACAATGTGCTCGCCAAGCATTATCTGGATGCCGGACAGGATGCGCCGGCTGCGAAGGAATGCCGGCTGGCGCTCGACCGGAATCCCGCGGATCAAACGGCGCTTTACCATCTGGTGATGGCGTTGCGAAAAACCAACCAGCAGTCGGAGATTCCGGATCTGCTGAAGCGGCTGGCGCGGGCGCGTCAGGATGCCGCGCGACAGGAGTCAGAGCGCAACCGTTATAAGCTGGTGGTTTCCTCAACGGCAGCATCTGCGCCACCTGCCCCGTGAGGCGCTTTACTCCCCTGGGGTCCGCTAACGATAATGGGGCACATCGACCAGAGACTCAGATGACCATCTCCCGCCGTTCTTTTGTTGTGCTGTCTCTCTGCGCATCGGCTGATCAGCTTCTGGCTCAGGACCAGGGAATCGCCAGCCGCGATGTCAAGGCGCAACAAAAACCGGCACCGTCCGGACGGCCCTTTTCCGCGCATTTCACGGATGTCGCCGCAGAGGCAGGACTGCACGCGCCGGTTATCTACGGCGGTATCGAATCGAAGAAATATATCCTCGAGGCGAACGGATGTGGCTGCGCGTTTATCGATTACGACAATGACGGCTGGATGGACATTTTCCTTCTGTCCGGCACGCGGCTGGACGGCGCTCCTCCTGGAACGACCAATCGCCTCTATAAGAACAATCGCGATGGAACGTTCACGGACGTGACCGAGAAGGCCGGTTTGCAGGCGACAGGTTGGGCGAACGGCGTCTGTGTCGGCGACTACAACAACGACGGATTCGACGACATCTTTTGCACGTATTTCGGCCAGAACCGTCTTTACCGCAATAATGGCGATGGCACGTTCACCGATGTGACGCGCGAAGCGGGGCTGGTGGAGTCCGGCCCGGCGCGATGGGGCGCCGGCTGCGCCTTCGTGG
>DATGJK010000225.1:0-17794 GCA_035295245.1 Acidobacteriaceae bacterium | reverse complement strand
TGTGCAGGGATTCGTTACCCCGCAGGGGCGCAGAATCCTCCTCATCAATCGCGCGAACGAGGAGAAGAGCGTTACGCTGCCTGCTGATTTTTCGGCGGCCCGGTTTTCTACCGTCGATGAGTCCACCGGCGACGAGCCGCCCCGCACCGGCAACGCGAGCGGCACGACGCTGACGCTGGCTCCCTTCGCAGTAACCGTACTCGAGGCACAGTAGCCGCATGGGATTCCAGGATCGAGAGCTGCTGCGTGTAGGGCTCTGTGGCATCGGTCTCGATGCTTACTGGCCGCAGTTCGCCGGCCTGCGCGAGCAACTGGAGCGCAACCTGGCGCAGGTGCAGCACCGGATCGAGGCGATGGGTGTGCAGGTCACCGCGCTCGGGCTGGTGGATACTCCGCAGCGCGGCGTGGACGCGGGACATGCCTGCCGCCGCGCCGATATCGACCTGCTGCTGCTTTATGTCACGACCTACGCACTCTCCAGTACCGTGCTGCCTCTCGTGCAGCGCGCCGGAGTTCCGCTGATCGTGCTGAATCTGCAGCCCGGCGAGCACATCGACTACGAAAGCTTCAACCGCCTCCCGGATCGCACTGCGATGACCGGAGAATGGCTGGCGTGGTGCTCGGCCTGCCCGGTGCCGGAGATCGCGAATGTCCTGCGTCGCGCGCGCATTCCCTTCCATCAGGTAACAGGGGCGCTGACGGACGAGGCCTCCTGGCGCGAGATCGAGGAATGGATCGCCGCAGCGAAAGTGAAGAGCACCTTAGCGGCTACTCGCCTGGGGTTGCTGGGTCACTATTACGGCGGGATGCTCGACGTCGCCACGGACATCACTCAGGTGTCGATCAGCTTCGGCTGTCTAATCGAATTGCTCGAGGCGGATGAGCTCAGCGCGCTGGGCTCCCTCGTCACCGAGGACCAGGTCGCTGCCCGCATTGCAGCGTTCCGCGAAGCCTTCGACGTGCGCTCGGATTGTTCCCCCGCCGAGCTGGCGCGAGCTGCGCGTACGTCGGTCGCGCTCGATCGCGTCGTCGAGGAGCACGACCTGCATGCATTGGCCTACTACTACAAAGGCAGCGGCGTCGAGGCGAATGAGGAGACGATGAGTTCGATCATTCTGGGGACGTCGCTGCTCACCGCTCGTCACATTCCTGTAGCGGGCGAGTACGAAGTGAAGAACGCCGTCGCGATGAAGATCATGGACCTGCTCGGCGCCGGCGGATCATTCACGGAGTACTACGCGCTCGATCTGACCGACGACATCGTTCTCATGGGACACGATGGTCCGGGACATATCGCCATCGCCGAAGGAAAGACGCGCGTTCGGCCGCTCGATGTCTACCACGGTAAGGTGGGCCGCGGATTGTCCGTCGAGATGTCCGTCCGCCACGGACCCGTTACGCTGCTCTCGGTCGCAGAGGACCGCGAGCACGGATTCCGCTTCGTGGTTGCGGAGGGACAGTCCGAGCCCGGACCCACGCTTGCCATCGGAAATACCAACAGCCGTTTTCGCTTCGCCGGCGGGGCGCGCAGGTTTGTGGAGTTATGGAACGAGCAGGGACCGGCGCATCATTGCGCTGTCGGCACCGGACATTGCGCGGAACAGATCAGGAAGCTCTCCAGGCTGCTGGGAATTCCGTGCGCGCAGGTCTGCTCCGCTGCGCCGGCGGCGGTGTCACCAGCAAGTCAGCCGCAGAATGTGCGGCGGCCCTGATTTTGTGTCGATCATCTGGGTTTCGATCACAGCTTCGAAGTTTGCCTTGTTCCTGCAGGAGGGCTGTTGCTTCAGGTCTTTCGCCAACGCGCCTGAAGTGATCCATTCATTGGCCGCCACGGTCCCGTTGTTACCCAGCCCGGCTTCGATCATCACAGGAACCCCGGTCGTCGGGTCATCGACCCGGGCGACAACCCCGTAGTCACTCTTCCAGGCTGGGAAAGGGACCGAAAAATCTGTCACCCAGCGCGCGCCTGCCGGCCGCGCTGATTCCACGATGGACGCGATGGGTTGCTGGTCCCCTCCCGATCCCGGAGGGTTGGCGACCTCGATGCGATAGGGCAAGGTTTGGGTGAGCAGAAGAGTCCACTGATTGTCGATGGCTCCGATGAGGATGACCGGCTGCCGGCGAAGATCCGCCAGAGTCGTCTGGTCAGCGCCGACAACGCGGAATGGGACACCCCTCCGCCCAAGTTCGCTGGCCATAGAGGAGAGAATGGCAGCGTCGTCGAGCGATATGCTCTGCCGGCGAAGGACCAGATTGACGAAGATCTGTCGGTCCGCCGGTGGTTCCGGCGAAAGCGCGGCAAGGTCGTGTGTGTCGATGCAGACGAGAACGGGAAGGTTTGCGTGCAGAAACGCGCCCCACAAGTCGGGAACGTTCCTGGATTCGCTTTGCCTCCAGACGCCGACAACGGCAACGGCCGCGGCGAGCAGGAGAGCCACGATGGAATATGCAGGAAGATGGCGAGGCGTGATTCGTCTCGACGGGGCGACATCGGGTAGGCCTGCGCCAATTTCGAGAGGCACTGGCAACGGCGGGGGCTGTCCTGCGACAACACTCGCACGAGAATCCGCTGCCGCGCGTTCGGGAGAAGCGATTTCAACCGGCTTGTGCGCGTGCCGCGACGGCTGGATTCGGAATTCCGGCACGTAGGACCCTCTCGGCAGCTCAATCTGAATCGGGTGCGGGAGCGCGGATTCCCGATAGAACTGGCCCAGGCGCTTACGGACCTCGTTGGCGGTGACGCGCACAATGGAATCGTCGCCCGTATCGTAGTCGTTCGTCCGGTCGAAGACACTGATGCCGATGGTGCGCTCTTTCAGTTCGGAAGCATTTCCTGAGAGGGTCTGCAGCACCACGTAGCTGAGGAACCGCTTGCACCGGTTGCTCTGGGCGAAGATGGGCGCCTTAAGCATGGCATCGAGTTCCGCCTTCACCGCGTTCTGAAACTCGGCGCTGAAGGGCGGATGCTCCAATCCGCTTCCCTGCGGCACGTTTGCACCGGCCGCCATGTGACCCTCCTTTCGCCGACCCCGGCTGCGCGTGGAATGTTACCAAAAACCACCTGAGACGGGCTTTGGGGTCTTAACAGCCCATTGGATCTCGCTGAAAGCAGAGGTGTTCTCGTTTAACACGGGGCCTAAACCGTTCCGAACCTTGCTGATTGTCTTCAACCGCGCGTAGGGTGGTCGCCGTTTTTCAAAGAGAACACAGTTCCCCATGTGAAACACAGGTGCTGAAGCATAACACGATGCCGGGTTCCCCGGCACGCAGCCAACGACGAACCACTCCTCAGGAGGCTCACGTGAGAATTATTCGTTTCGTTCTCGGATTTTCGGTCCTGCTTGCCACGCCAGGCATACTGCTTGCGCAAGCCGGCGCTACCGGCACAATCCTGGGCACCGTGACCGATAGTTCAGGGGCGGTCGTCCCCAATGCCAAAATCGTCGTCACCAATACGGCAACGCAAGTTTCAGTCCAAACGACCAGCAACAGCGTGGGTGATTACAACGTCACGGCCCTGAATCCCGGGACCTACACGGTATCGGCGGAAGCCAAAGGATTTCAGAAGGCGGTAATTTCCTCGTTCACTCTGACGGTCAATCAGCATGCTCGCGTCGATTTGTCGCTGAAGCCCGGCACCATCAATCAAACCGTCATGACCACGGCGCAGGCCGTTTCGCTGGACACGGATACTGCCGAACTGGCGAACCTGGTCAGCCAGCAGCAGGTGGAGAATCTGCCCCTCAATGGCCGCAACTTTATGCAGCTCCTGCTTGTAGGCGCCGGCGCCGTAACGGTGGGCGGCGAACAGGCAACGATGCGCCAGGGAGAAGGAGCTGCCATCAGCGTGAACGGCGGCCGCCCGGAAGGCAACAACTACACGCTGGATGGGCTGGTCAACACCGATGCGGCATTAGTGACGCCTGCCGTCATCCTGTCGCAGGATGCAATCCAGGAATTCAAGGTGTCGAGCGGGACCTACACGGCCGACCAGGGCTTCAGCGCGACGCAGGTGAATATCGTCAGTAAGGGTGGCACGAACAACCTGCATGGGAGCGCGTTTCTGTTCGACCGCAACGATGCGTTTGACGCCAAGCCCTTCCCCAATGCCAATGACTACATCTCCGGCAAGCCTACGCAGAATCCAGTTCTGCGCCAGAACCAGTTTGGATTCGTGGCCGGAGGGCCGATTTTCATTCCCAAGGTGTACGACGGCCGCAACAAGAGCTTCTTCATGGCGAACTACGAAGGCTGGCGGATCACGAACGGGTCGCGGCAGCTTACAAACATGCCGAACCCCGCCATTTTGACCGGCGATTTCTCTGCCGAGAGCTACACGCCTCCGGCTGGATCCGGTCTTCCCGGCGGGCTGCTGCCGGCGTACGGGACGGCGGATTGCAGCAAGCTGCTCAGTGTGGGGGGCAATTGCATGCCAGTGAATCCGGCAACCGGGGCGCCATTCCCCGGTAACAAGATCCCGTCTAGCGCACAGACCGGTAATGTCGGCCTCGTCGCTATAAAAAACGGCTTTTGGCAGGCGCCTACGATTCCGAACCAACCGGAAGGCGTGGTGAATTTCATCAAGAGCGTCAAGTTCCCGCTGCACCAGAATCAGCAGACGTACCGCGGCGATCAGAACCTGGGCAAGTTCGGCTCGGTCTTCTTCCGCTATACCGATGCCAATTACAGCAACGAGGGATTCTACAACTCCCAGGACCTAACCCATGGGTACGAGATCTATTTGCAGAATGAAACCAGCTGGGAAGTATCGCACACGCTGAACTTCGGCAAGGCGAGCGTCAACAATTTCCGCTTTGGGCACCTGACCGCGAATGCCCCGCAGGGCGGGCCGCCGATTACTGCTGACGCCGCATCGGCCCTCGGCCTGAAGGGAACGTTCACCCATTTCAGCACCCTGCAGCAGACCTGGCCGAGCGTGGCTTTTAACACCGGAGGATTCGGCCAGGGCGGCGGCAGCGTGAATGCCTATACCGGATCGCAGGGCCCGACCTGGGAGTATGCCGACTCATTCACCACCGTCCGCGGCAGACACACGCTCGGATTTGGGGCGGACTACCGCACGTGGCATCTGATCCGCAACCTGGACGATGATTTCTACGGCGACTGGACCTTCAGCGGAGCAACGATCCAAAACAACGGCACTGGATGCACCAATTCGACGGGCCTCTGCGGCACGGGCAACTCCATCGCCGACATGCTGCTGGGCTACTACAGCAACGTGGGAGGCTTCGTTCCTGGTCCGCTGAGCCCCACCACCACGGCCGGCAATCCGCAGGATCACGTCTTCAGCTACTTCGGCCCCTATGCAATGGACGACTGGAAGGTCACGCAAAAGCTCACGCTGAATCTGGGCCTGCGCTGGGATTTCCGTGCAGCCGCTTATGAGGTACACAACCATTTCTTCTGGCTCGATGACAAGAACCCCTATGGCGGGCTTTGCTATGCGGACAAGACGCTTTCGAGCGATGGAGTCGCACCCGGCTCGGGGTACAACAATGCTCCGATTCTGCGCTACTGCGGCTCAGTTCCGCACCCGGGACCGAAGACGCCCTTTGCTCCGCGCTTCGGGGTGAATTACCGGCTCACGCCCAAGACCGTGGTTAGGGGCGGTTACGGGGTCTTCTTTGATTCTGCCGAGGGCCGCGAGATCGATGACTCGGCCGACATTTACCCCTACAGCATTCGCAATGCACTCAATCCGACAACGAATAGCGCAGCGCCAAAGCTGACCAATAACATGTTCCCCGCGTTCTCTACTCTTGGCCCGTTCCCCGCCTCCACCCTCACCTTTATTGCGGTCATCGAGTCGGACAACCCGCTGAATCCTTATGTCCAGTCGTGGACCGCTGGAGTGCAGCGCGAATTGGCGCACGACACCACAGCCGAGGTGAACTATATCGGCACCCATGCCGTTCATCTGCTCGATCGTCACGATATTGCGCAGCCCAATGCCATTCCGGCCGGCAGTCTGGCGTTTTGCCAAACACAGGTGAACGGGCAATATGTCAACCTCGGCAAAGCTCCATGCAGCAACGCGAGCCGCCTGCCCTATCCCAACTTTACGAATATCTACATCAACAGCGACTGGCACGGGTACTCGCATTACAACGCCATGAACGTGAAACTCGAACACCGCGCTCGGGATCTGGCTGTAACCGCAGCCTACACGTGGGCGCAAAGCAAGGATGACAAATCAGCTGCGGCAGGCGTTGGCGCAACCGGCTCGGGCTTCCAGGGCTTCATGGACAATCACCATCCGCAACTGGATTACGGGCTGTCGGACTTCGACGTGAACCAGAGATTCGTGAGCAGCTACGTTTATCAGCTGCCTTTTGGGCGCGGAAAGAAGCTCGCGGCGGGTGTCAACCGCGGTGCGGACCTGGTCATCGGCGGATGGGAGACCACAGGTATCGCGACTTTCCAGAAGGGCTTCCCTTACAGCATCACAGCCAGCGATCTCGGTGGTGTGCTGGGCACCTTCTTCCAGCGCGCGAACGAGGTTTCGGGTTGCAACATCCATCAGGGCCTCACCAAAGTACTGCAGCGCGTCAACTTCAGCTGCTTTACGCAGCCGCCGCTCGGCGTATTTGGCAACACGCCGCGGAACTTCCTTCGCCAGCCTGGCATTAACAACTGGGATATGGGCCTGGGGAAGAGCTTCCCGATCGGCGAACGCGTTCAGTTCAAGCTGAATGGGGATTTCTTCAATGCCTTCAACCACCACCAATACGCCATTGGCACCGGCGCTCTGATCGGCAGTGGCTCAGGCGGAGGTTCGGCCATCAGCAACTCCATTACGTCAACCACCGCAGGACAGATCACCGCTGCCTCTGCGTCACGCATTATCCGGTCAGCGGGAAATTAGTGTTCTGACGACAGCCTGAGGCCGCCGCCCATTCCGCGCGGCGGCCTCAACTGCACTTTGATCACGCCGGACCGGCACGACGAGCATGACTCGTTCGCGGAAGCCAGAGGTCTGCCTGGCGGGCGATTCAAGCCAGGGCATGAAGGCGTTCGCCGGGAAAGACGCCTGGAAGGGGTGGATGTGAGCCGATTGCTGGAACCTTCGCTGCCTGAAATGAATCGGCGTGATTTCCTATCCAGAGCGACAGCCGTTCTGATGGGCGCTGCTCTTGCACCGAAGCGCGGTCTGGCCGACACTGCCGCCGACGGATATGTCGAAGTCGAGACCAGGTCAGGCCGCGTTCGCGGAATGCAGACGGAGGGAGTTGCGACCTTCAAAGGCATCCCTTATGCGGGATCTGTATCGGGCGCAAACCGATTCAAAACCGCACCGCCTCTGCAGCCCTGGACAGGTGTTCGCGATGCGCTCAAGGGCGGAGCGCCTGCGCTGCAGTCGCCGTTGCGCCCCTACTTTGGCATCAGCGAAGGCATGCCGGCTGAAGATTGCCTGTTTCTCAACGTGTGGACGCCGGCGGCAGACGGACGCAAGCGTCCGGTGATGTTCTACAGCCACGGTGGCGGCTTCACGGTAGGCTCCGGAAGCGCTCCGTATCAGGATGGCGGCAGCCTGGCGCGCACCTGGGATGTCGTGGTTGTAGCCACCAATCACCGCCTGGGCCTGATGGGATTCCTGTATTTAGGGGAGCTGGGGGGCGAGGAATACGCCACGTCAGGCAATCAGGGGCTGCTCGATATCTGCGACGGGCTCCGGTGGGTGCGGGATAACATTGCCAATTTTGGCGGAGATCCGAATAACGTGATGATCTTCGGCGAGAGCGGCGGGGGCGCAAAGACATCCTGCCTCTATGCCATGCCCACCGCAGCTCCGTTCTTCAACAAGGCTTCGATCGAGAGCGGCCCAGGCATTCGCATGATGCCGCGCGACATGGCGACGGAAACCACCCTGATGGTCCTGAAGCAGCTTGGGCTCGAGAAGAGCGACTGGCGCAGACTGCTTGAGATTCCCGGCGACAGGCTGCTCGAAATCCAGGTGGAACTCGGCCGGCGACCCGGCGGTCCGCTGACCATGAACGGCGGGCGGCGCGGCATTGGCGGCGGAGGGCATCCGGGTGGATTCGGCCCAGTCGTGGACGGCACAATCCTGCCGCACGATCCGTTCGATCCGGTTGCGCCGGCGATCTCCAAAGACAAGCCACTCATCGTGGGATACAACCGCGACGAGACGATCTTTTTCTTCATGGAGGCGCACAACACGGAGGTTTTCAACCTCACCGAAGCATCGCTCAAACAGCGCCTTCAAAGTGAGTTTGGCTCCAACGCAAACGAGGTATTCGATACGTACCGGAAGAGCCGCCCCGATGCATCGCCGAGCGATCTCTATATCGCCATTTCGACGGCCCGCATGATCGGCCTCGGCTCCATCACGATTGCCGAGCGCAAGTATGCCCAGCATGGCGCGCCTGTGTACGCCTACATCTTCACCTACGAGTCGCAGCGTCTCGTTCCCGGGACCCATCACAAGGTGGGCGCGGCCCACGCTATGGAGATCGCATACAAATTCGATCTGATTCAGCCTGACACAGCGAGCGTTGCGGGCGATCCGCCGCCAACAGCCACACGCACGATGATGGATACCGGACCGGCCAGCGTGAAGACGGCCGTCAACATGAGTCAGATGTGGGCCACGTTCGCCAAAACCGGCACGCCCGGAGCAACAGGACAACCGGAGTGGCCGGCCTATGACACCACCCGGCGCGCGACCATGCTGATCCATGCCGAGTGCAACGTTGTCGATGACCCCTTTGGACTGGAGCGGCAGTTGTGGGAGCGCCTCGAGCCCGCATAAGCTCGTTTCATGATGCCTGCCGGCATCTGCGCTGTATGAAAACGTAAAGGATAACCGACGATGAATCGCTTCCTTCCACCAACGCTCTTGCTCTTCGCCTCCGTCGCGGCTGCACAGACAACAACCCTCGTCCCTGACAAAGCCCACAGCGGCGTGGACTTCTCCATCCTGCACATGGGCCTCTCCAACGTGCGCGGACATTTTGGCAATATCGGCGGAACCATCACCCTTGACGACGCCGATATGGCGAAATCCTCCGTCAACGTCACCATCGACGTGGGCACGGTTGACACCGGGGTCGCTCCGCGGGATTCAGACCTGAAGGGCGCCAACTTCTTCAATGTCGCTCAGTTTCCAACGGCGACGTTCGTCAGCACGAGAGTGAGCAGGGATACCGGCGGCCTGACGGTCGACGGGAACCTCACAGTGCACGGCGTCACCAAGCCAGTCACTCTGCACGTGGAAGGCCCGAATGGACCGATCAACGGAATGGATCACAAGCAGCATTACGGATTTTCGGCGACAACGACGATCAGCCGGACTGCCTTTGGGATTGCGTCGAAGTACCCGGCTGCTGTTGTTGGCGATGAAGTGAAGCTCACCATCGACCTGGATGCGGCTAAACAGTAGGGCTGCTCCGAACGCGTTCTTCTGTGGCTTTCAGTTCTTTATCTGAGGTCTGCTCGTGTCACGCTCGGCGGTCGATCCGAAATATCTGATTCCGGTCTTCTCGAAGGCTCTTGATGTTCTCGAGGTCTTCCAGAAGTACGACCGTCCTCTGTCGCTGGAAGCCATTCAGAAGCAGACAAATATTCCGAAGACCACGGCTTACCGCATTGTGAAGACGCTGGTCCATCGCGGCTATCTTGCGCAAACGTCCAGCGGCTTGTACCGGATCGTCACGCGGCCGCGAAAGCTGCGCTTCGGCTTTGGGCAGCAGTGCGCCGGGATGCCTTTTTCCGATGCGGTGACCGCCGGCCTGCTGGAAGCGGCCACGCGAGCGGGCATCGAACTGCTGATCATGGATAACCGCTACGACCCGTCCACGGCCATCCGCGTGGCGGAAGATTTTGTAGCTCGGCGAGTCGACCTGGTGATTGAATTCCAAATCGACCATCACGTGGCTCCTGTGATCGCCGACAGGATCTCCACCGCCGGCATTCCCATCATTGCCGTCGATGTACCGCATCCCAATGCGATTTACTTCGGGGTGGACAATTACCGGGTGGGCTTCGAGGCCGGTGAACTCCTCGCCGACTATGCTGCTCAGGCGTGGCGCGGGAGAGTGGACCGCGTGCTCGGGCTGGACATCGAGCACGCGGGAACGCTGGTGCAGAGCCGCATCACCGGCAGCTTCCGGGCAATTCAGGATCGCCTGCCGCAGATCGCCCTCAGTTCGTATTATCGGCTCGACGGCGCGGGTGTGCAGGACAAGACGGCTCGTGCCGTTACGGAGTTCCTGCGCGCCTGTCCGAACGACCGGCGCATCCTCATCTCCGCCGCGAACGACACCAGCGCACTCGGCGCCCTGCATGCCGTGCGCGAACTGCGAAGGGAAGGAGATGTCGTCATCGTCGGACAGGATTGCATTCCCGCAGCGCTGGAAGAGATGATCTGTCCCGGCAGCCCGTGGATTGGTTCCGTATCCCACGAAGCTGCGAGTTACGGCCCGGCATTGATTCGGCTGGGACTTTCTATGCTTCAGGGCGCCACCGTCGCTCCGTATAACTACGTCGAGCACAGACTGATCACGGCTGAAGCGTTACGCTCGCGAGCCGCTCCGGCGGAGCAGGACGGCTCCATGCGCGGTACCGTTTGGGAGCATGCGTGACAATCGGCATCATCCACGCAGCCGCAGCAATCATGCGGACCGCATCGCGCGCTGCCCGCCGGGAGCAAAGCAGCGATCTCCGAAGCGACATCCGGCACGCATTGCAGATGTTTAGGAAGAATCCCGGCTTTACGTTGGCGGCCCTGGTGGCGCTGACCCTTGGCATCGGAGCCAACACCGCGGTCTTTACAGTGGTCAATGCGGTTCTGCTGAAACCGCTCGGCTATCCGAATGCCGATCGCATGGTGAATTTCCTCTTTTCCGCAACCGGCATTGCTCAGAACCTTCACTGCGTCGCGGAATATCACCTTTTTCAGCGGCAGACCCATTTGTTTAGGGAAGTCGTGGCATTCGATAACGCCGGCCCCGGATTCAACCTGACCAGCGGTCGTCCGGAGCAAGTCAGCGGCATTCATGTGACTGAGGGTTATTTCCGCATGTATGGCGCGCCCGTGCTGCTGGGACGAACTTTCACGCCGCAGGAGGACTCGCCCCACGGCGGCAAGGTGGTGGTCCTGAGCTACGGTCTCTGGCAGCGCAGGTTTGGCGGCGACAGGGCTATCGCCGGTCAATCGATCTCGCTGGGCAACGAGCCCTATACCGTCGTGGGCGTGATCGGAAAGGAATTCGTGGGCGACGTGCCGGCAGACCTCTGGCTGCCGTTTCAGATCGACCCAGCCAGCAACGACGCGAACGTCTCTTTCTACGTCACTGGATTGCTCCAGCCAGGCGTCACCGTCGAGCAGGCCAATGCCCAGTTGCAGGCCGTGGCCCCGGAGTTCCGCCGTGAGTTCCCGAACCTCGCCTGGGTATCGCACTTCAGGGTTGGCCCATTGCTCGACAGCATCGTTGGCGATGCGCGGAATTCGCTGCTGATCCTGCTGGGAGCCGTGGGATTCGTGCTGCTGATCGCCTGCGCCAACGTCGCCAATCTATTGCTGGCGCAGGCCACCGTTCGCAGGCGGGAGTTCGCGATCCGCTCTGCACTGGGAGCAAGCCGCGCGCGCATCCTCCGCCAGTTGCTGACTGAAACTGTGCTGTTGTCTGCCGGCGGAGGAATTCTCGGCACGGCCGTTGGCTTTGCAGGCGTGCGGACGCTGCTCGCCGTCAGTCCTGCCGGGCTGCCCAGAATCGGCGAGAACGGCACTGCGATTGGCATCGACTGGCGCGTGCTCGGCTTCACCCTTGCGGTGTCGTTGCTCACAGGCGTCCTCTTCGGATTAGTGCCCGCCTTTAGCGCCTCGTGCTCCGATCTGATCTCCACGCTCAAGGAAAGCGACAACGGGTCCGGCGCCGGCTTCCGTCAGGGTAAGGCCCGCACGATTCTGGTGCTCAGCGAAATCGCAATGGCCCTGGTGCTGCTGATCGGCGCGGCGCTGCTCATCCGAACCTGGCTGGCTCTGCACGCCATCCATCCGGGCTTTGACGCGCACCATGTTCTGACCATGGAGATGTCGCTCAACGGTCCGCGTTATCAGAAGACGGCCGGCATCGCTCAGCTGCTGCGGGATGGCCGCAACCGGGTCAATGCACTTCCTGGAGTGGAACTTGCGGCCGCGGGCTTTTGGCTGCCGAACGACGTGGAAGACGGCACCGGATTTCAGATCGCCGGGAGTCCTGTCGATCCGCGGAACAAGAACTGCTGCGGAAGCGCATGGATGAGCATTACGCCGGGGTATCTGAGGCTCTTCAGGATCCCCCTGCTGCGTGGACGCGATTTCACCGAGAACGACAACGCTGACGCCCCCGCTGTGGATCTCGTCAATGAAACGTTTGCCAGAAAATTCTTCCCGCATCAGGACCCGGTGGGCCAGCATATCCTGCACGGATCCATGAACTCCGCGTCGTCCGCAGTCAGGATGGAAACAATCATCGGAGTGGTCGCCGATTTCCACGAAGGCGGCCTCGCCCGGGCCGCCGATCCGATGATCATCGCTCCGATCCCGCAGGTTTCGGATGGCTACAACGCAGCCTATGCCAATCTCCAGCCACTCTTTTGGCTGGTGCGAACCCACGGCGATCCGTATGCGCTGATTCCAGCCATTTCTGAGCAGTTGCGCGCCGCAAGCAACGGCTTTGCCGTAGGCCATATCCGTACCATGGATGAGGTGATGGGCCTGTCGACCGCGCGGCAAAGCTTTCAAATGCTGCTATTGACCATCTTCGGTGCGGTTGCGCTGCTGCTCGCCGCCATCGGCATTTATGCGCTGATGGCTTACTCCGTCGCGCAGCGCACTCGGGAGATCGGCATCCGCATGGCGCTTGGGGCCGACCGCAGCGCGATCCGACACCTGATGATCTGGCAGGGCATGCGGCTGGCTCTGGCGGGTGTGGCGCTCGGGATCCCTGCAGCGCTCGGGCTCACGCGGCTCATTGCGGGCCTGCTCTTCGGAGTACGAGCGTGGGATCCAGACGCCTTCGTGACCGCGCCGATCGTTCTTGCTGTGGTCGCGTTCTTCGCAGCGTGGCTGCCGGCGTTACGCGCCTCGCGGCTGGAGCCGATACGAGCGCTGCACGTCGAGTGAAAGGATCCGGTTGGGCCTAAGCAGTTCAGAAAAGACTGGAGACGAACGGAATGTTTGCAGCGGAAAGCCTGAGCCCATGGTCAAGACGCGGTCTATTTCTGACATTGGCCCCGCTGCTGTTGGCGCTCTCGGCGGGCTCTCTCGCCGTCGCGCAAAGTCCACCGCTGAACCCTGCTCTCGTCGCCTCCGGCTGGCCGGCGTACTGGATCGCCAGCGCGAAGGCGCCCGCGCGTGCTCCCGGCGTCTTCTATTTCCGCCGCGAGATGGCACTCGCTCAGGTGCCCGCACATTTCTGGGTTCACGTCAGTGCGGACAATCGCTACATCCTCCACGTCAACGGCAAATATGTCGCCGAAGGGCCCGCGCGAGGAGACCTGTTCCACTGGCGCTTCGAAACGGTGGATCTAGCCCCGTTTCTCCGTTCCGGAAACAACCTGGTGGCGGCGGTCGTGTGGAATTTCGCAGAGCTGTCGCCGGTTGCCCAGATGAGCGACCGCACGGGCTTCCTGATGCAAGCCGATACGCCCGAGGCGGCGGCCGTCAACACGGGCAGAGACTGGCAGGTGCGCCAGGAGCCAGGCAGGACGGCTCTCGGGCATCAGGGCGCGCATGGCTATTACGCCGCGGGTCCCGCAGAATCGATAGACGGTCGCGTGCTCGACTTTGAATGGGATCAGCCCAGCTCCGATTCGTCCGGATGGGAAGCTCCCAAACTGCTCGGACACGCCGCCACGCGGGAAGCGCAGGATGCGGCCAACAGCTGGGAGCTGGTGCAGGATTCTCTTCCGCCGATGGAGCATCGCCTTGTGGATGCGGGCACTCCGGTGCGCGTGGAAGGACTCGGTTCGCTGCCGTCTTTTCCCGCTGCGCCGCTCACCATTCCGCCGAACACGCATGCCACTCTGCTGCTCGACCATCGTGTCCTCCAGACTGCCTACCCCGAACTCACGGTCAGCGGTGGCCGCGACGCCGAGATCCGGCTCACGTATTCCGAAGCGCTGTACGACGCCAGCGGACACAAGGGCAATCGGAACGAGATCGCCGGCCGGCAGATTCAGGGGATCACCGACGAGTTCATCTCCGGCGGGGGCGACACGCGCGTCTTCTCTCCGCTGTGGTGGCGCACGTGGCGCTATCTGCAGATCGACGTCAACACGAAGTCCGAACCTCTGCGGCTCGATGCGCTGCGCGCCTGGTTCTCCGCCTATCCGTTCAACGCCTCAGCAGCAATCGCCGGCGACATCCCGCGGCTCGACGCCGTGTGGGAGACGGGGTGGCGCACCGCGCGCCTCTGCGCGCACGAAACCTATATGGATGCGCCCTATTGGGAGCAGCTCCAGTACGTCGGCGACACGCGCATCCAGGCTCTCATTTCTTATGTGATGACCGGTGACGCGCGCCTCGCCCGCCAGGCCATTACTAACATCGACGACTCGCGAACGCCGGAAGGGATCACCGAGAGCCGCTATCCCTCCGCGCTGCCGCAGTTCATCCCGACTTTCTCGCTGCTCTGGGTCAACATGCTCCACGATTACTGGATGTATGTGGACGATCCCAACCTGGTGAAAGAGACGCTACCCCATACGCGCACTGTGCTCGACTGGTACGCAGCGCGTCTGCGCCCAGACGGCCTGCTCGGCAATGTGAAGTGGTGGGAATTCGGAGACTGGACGGCGAGCTATCGTGACGGTGTTCCTCCGCAGGATGCCGATGGGGGTTCGACGTTCCTGACTCTACAGTTCGTCGAGGCTTTGCAGGCCGCGGCCGAGATGGAGTTGCAGTTCGGCAGCCCCGAGCGCGTTCAGTCTTATAAGGAGATGATTCGCAGGGCCACGGACGCTCTGAACCGTGAGAGCTGGGACGCTCAGCACGGCCTCTACGCCGATACGCCCGTGAAGAACAGCTGGAGTCAGGAAGCCAATATCCTCGCGGTCATGCTCGACGTCGCCCCGCGCGATCAGCAGCAGGCCATTCTGCGGCGGCTGCTCGGTTCAAAGCCGGACCAGAGCACGACCCTCGAGGGTCAATCCGTCCCGCCGCTATCTCAGCCCAGCTACTACTTCCGCTTCTATCTCAGCCGCGCCCTCGACCATGCGGGGCTCGCGGATCTCTACTTAAAAGAGCTGCAGCCCTGGTACACGATGCTCGATCTGGGCCTGAGCACGTGGGCTGAGACGCCCGAGCCGACACGCTCCGACTGCCACGCCTGGAGCGCGAGCCCGAATTACGATTTGCTGACACTGGTGGCCGGCATCCGCCCCGACGCGCCCGGCTTTCACAGAGTCCGCATCGAGCCGCATCTGGAAGGGCTGCATCATCTCGACGCCACCATGCCGCACGCGGGCGGTCCCATCCACGTGGTGTACCAGCGTGACGGAGATCAGTGGACTGCGACCATCACACTGCCCCCAGACCTCACCGGCGAGCTTTCCTGGAAGGGGCGCACCTCGCGTTTGCATCCCGGCACGCAGAGCTTATCGCTGCCGTAAGATGTTTTGTGGCCCGTGGGAAATTGCCTTCAGTGCCTTCGATTTGTTCCCGCGATTGAAAGCGCGCGTTGCCGGTTCCGTCGAAATTGGGCCCGGATCTTTCCGGGGTTCGGCTTAGTCTCAGAAACGCAATACGCTACAGGTACAAAGGGGGAGCCCTGCCCGGAGGCGCCTGGCAGGGCTCGCCGTCAGAAGAGGTACTTTAACGCGAACATGAGTTGCCGTTGACCCGTCGTAAACCCCGGCTTCCCCGCCGTCGTGGTGTTCGTATTGGTCGGGGACAGATACTGATTCCCGTTAGCATCCGTACCGGTGAAGTTCAACGATTCGTCGCCCGTTCCGGCCAACCCAAACTGTCGCAACGGATGGTTGATGAAGTTTGTGGCCGTTAGCCGGAACTGGACGTTCTGGCTTTCATGAAGATGAAAGTTCTTGTACAAGCCCAGATCCGTGTCCGCATACGCGGGCAAGTGAACATAGGGCTGCTCCAGCGTACCCTGCTGCCCGTAGGCAGGCGGCGCAAAGCACGAGGGGTTGAAGTAGTAGCCCGAATGCAGGTGTTTGCCCGGGTTGCAGGTAACCACTGGAAGAATCGCGTGGTATGCATTTGAACCCAGCCAAGTGTCCGGGGTCATGCTCACCGCACGCAATCCATTGGGCAGCAGCAGACTGTTGTCCGGCGCATTCGGGTTGTTCTTTGTCGGCACGCTGAGATTGCCCGGCCACGAGATGTTCAGCGTTCCGTTCGGCTCCAGGGGAGGCCCGCTCTGAAACGCTGTGTACCCGGACAGCTGCCAGCCGTTCGTGACAGCGCCCAGCAGCCTGTTTCCGCGAATGAATGCGGGCAGCCTCCAGTCGTAAACGAAGTTCATGATGTTGCTGTGATCGTAGGCGAGAGGGCCATAGTTGTTGCGCAGGTTGAAGGGGTCCACGGTGTTTCCGCTGGATTGGCCGTTGTTCGATGTCCAGTCCCAAATCCCCAAGACCTTGCTGAAGGTGTAGTTGGCCGCAAAGGTGATCGGCCCGCTTGATCTCTGCCAGCTCACCTGCAGCGAGTTATAGTTTGCGTAGCTGGCATGCTTCAGCAGATAGACGTCCTGGTAGGCCTTCAAAGGACGGAAATCGTTTGCGTTGTAATTTTGGTTGTAAGCTGACGGGTTCTGCTGGCAATAGAGGCTTGGATTTGAGCTGCTGCAGGAGGGTGGAGCGGGCGACACAATTTTGCCTGTCAGCGGATCCGGCAGGAACAAAGCTCCCGGAGTCACGTTGTTGATGTCGTTCAGCTTTCCATTACTTCCGTCGACGTAGAGGTTCGAGCTCTTGTCGCCTACGTAGGCCACCTGCAGCACGGAGCGCCACGGTAAAGCCTGCGAAACGGCGATGTCCCAGTCCATGGTTTGCGGAGTTTTGTTGTCGCTCATCTGCAGCGCATAAACGGTGCTGCCATTCTGCTCCGTCGAACTTGGAGGCGTGAACTGCGTGACGTTTGCGTATCCCTGATAAGCGCTGGTGCCATAGGTGAAAGATCCCAGCGGCCCACCGCACGCGCTGCACACCTCGGTTGAGACCTGATACCGGAACCAGCCCAATCCCGCGCGCAGGACCGTATTTCCGGTTCCGAACACGTCATAGGCGAGCCCCAGTCTCGGCGAATAGTAGAAGAGCGGCGAGACGTAACCGGAGTTTGGGATGGCCTTGTTGATGCCGTTCCATTGCAGTCCGGTATTCGGCGGAGCATTGTTGGGGATGGCATTGACATAGGTCGCCGCATCCCACACCTGCATCCCCCCGGGATTTCCGTACCACTGGCCGACATGGTCGAGACGCAGTCCATAGTTGAACGTCAGCTGTTTGGTCATTTTGTACATATCCTGACCATAGATCGACCACTGATGGAACTTGATGTCCGAGATAGGAATAGAGCTGGCCTGCTGGTAATAGTTCACACGTCCCAGCAGGAAATCCGCCACCTCATTGCCAGTGGAATACTGCCCGCCGCCGTAATTGATGGAGCCATTGTCGGCATTGCTGTTCGACTGTTTGTTGGCCTCGGTATCCCAATAGAACCCGAACTTGGCGGTATGCGGCCCAATCACTTTCGTGAAGTTGTCGTAGATGGCCGGGTACTCCTTCAGACCGCCGAAGGCCCCGCCAAATC
>DATGJK010000224.1:0-3264 GCA_035295245.1 Acidobacteriaceae bacterium | reverse complement strand
TGCCACCTCGATCCTCGAAGCCAGCCACCAGGAGCTTGGCCGCCACCCCGGCGGCATGCTGGTGTCCGTCGGCGTGCGCGTGGGCGTGCTGTCTGGGGTAGATATCGAGGCACTGCGCTTCGCCTTCGAATGCATTGTGGCGGGAACGGAAGACGAGCACATTGTCTTCGTGACAGAATCCTGTCCGCGCATGAATTGCTGCGAAGGCTGCGGGAGAGAATTCCAGTCGCCGGCCGCATCTCCGTTTGTGGACGCGCCCTGCCCGCATTGCGGCGGGCAGGCGCGTTTTGTCAGCGGAGATCAGCTCGATCTGGCCTACGTCGAAATCGAGGAGAAAGCATCATGACCGTCATCCCCGTCGAAAAGAAAGTGCTGAACGAGAACCAGCGCATCGCTCTGGAGCTGCGGCGGCGGTTCGCGGAGCACAACGTGCTGTGCGTGAATTTCATCAGCTCGCCAGGGTCGGGGAAGACGACGCTGCTCGAGAAGACGCTGGCCGGTTTTGCGCCGGAGGAGAGAGTGGCGGTGCTGACCGGCGATCTGCAGACAGAAAACGATGCGAAGCGCCTGGCGCGGTATGGATTCCCGGTGCAGCAGATCGTGACGGGAGGCGTTTGCCATCTGGACGGCAAGATGATCGAGCGGGCGCTGGAGCCGTGGCCGCTGGAGAGCCTCGACGTACTGTTCATCGAGAACGTCGGCAATCTGGTGTGCCCGGCGAGCTACGATCTGGGCGAAGAAGCGAAGATCGTGCTGCTCAGCGTGACGGAAGGCGAAGACAAGCCGCTGAAGTATCCGTCAATCTTTCACAAATCGTCGCTCCTGATCCTGACGAAGATTGATCTGCTGCCGTATGTGCCATTCGATATCGAAGCGGCGGAGGCAAATGCGCGGCAGGTGAATCCGGCGATCGAGATCATCCGGGTTTCGTGCTCGACGGGGCAGGGTATGGAAGCCTGGCGAACGTGGATAGAGAAGCGGCGTCGTTCGCACACTAACGCTGTAGAGGCCGAAAGCGCTGTCCGGTGAGATGACGGTGGTCAGGGTTCGTTTGAGATGCGGCCGGATGCGCCGCCTGGCGGCCGTCGTGGCGATTGTGCTGTTCGCAATGACGCCAGCGGGAACGAGGCTGGCGTTCGCCGTTGGGCCCGGTCCGATGCCGGCGATCTCAGGCCAGGCAACAGTGCAGACCTCCGGCTCTGCCGGACAGGACAACTGCGCGACGTGCCACGCCGATGCAGTCCAGCAACTCGCGGCCCATCCTCATGCACGAGGCGCGCAGCAGGTTCACTGCGAGGACTGCCACACGCCGCACGGCAACCCGCCCGGAAAGAAATCGCAGTCAACAGCCGAACAAAACGCCAGGTGCACCGCGTGTCACCGGGAAATGGCCGGCCCGTTCGCGTACGAGCATCCGCCGATCAAGGTGGAAGGGTGCGTTAGTTGCCATGCGCCTCATGGCGCGCAGGATGCGAATTTCCTTCTCCTCGGAGGCGTGCCCACCCTCTGCCTGCAGTGCCACGCCATTGGGAAGACTTCGCTGCACGCTCACGACATTTCTCCTGCCGGATTGGTGCGCAACCGCTCCGGGCAGTATGTTCCCTGCACCACCTGCCACAGCCATATTCACGGCTCCAACCTCAGCAGCGTGTTTTCCAAATGAGCGACAGGACACCTGTGGTAGGTTAGGGAGCATCGGCCCGCAGCCAAGACTTGTGTTATCGGCAAGATCCGGCTCTTCATGAGCGAATTCCTTCTGTCCGAGACTCCCAAAGTACCCCCCTGCCTGTGAGCGATATCACCGCTCCGGGTTGCCTCCGGAATTTACGCTCAAGGCATGTCAACAGAAGTCATTGCAGCCAGGTCGAGGTACTCGATTTCATCGGCTGCCCGGCTTGCTGTGCGAGGTGAGTTCGTATGCGTCGTTTCGTAACCAGCATGGCGTGTCTTCTGTTCCTGATCGGGTATGCAGGAACCAGGCTGGGGCTGGCCGCAGGGCCGGGCCAGCAGCTGGCCACCGCGGAAAAAACCGCGACACCGTCGTCCGGGTTTGTCGGCCAGGATACCTGCGCGACCTGCCACGAGGAGGTCGTGAAAAAGTTCGGCGCCAACCCGCACTCCCGCCTGGCGCTGGAACACGAAGGGAAGGGCGTGACCTGCGAGAGCTGTCACGGTCCGGGCCAGGCCCACGTCGAAGGCGGCGGGGATGTCACGAAGATCCGCCGCTTCGACAAGCTCAGCACGAAGGAGGTCGATGAGACCTGCCTCGGGTGCCACAGCGGCGCGCACCCGAACTTCGAGCGGTCGGCGCATGCGGAGCAGGGCATCGGCTGCACGAGCTGCCACAGCGTCCACGCATCCACGACGCCGGAGCATTTGCTGAAGGCCGAAGAGCCGAAGCTCTGCTATCAGTGCCACACCGATGTGAAGCCGGCCTTCTCCCAGCCCTTCCACCATCGCGTGGAGGAAGGCCTGATCAACTGCAGCGACTGCCACGACCCGCACGGCACGTTCAACAAGAAGAACCTGCGGGCGACGGCGGACCAGAATGCGGTCTGCACCAAATGCCATGCGGAGACGGCGGGGCCGTTCGTGTATGAGCATCCGGTGCTCAAGACGGAAGGCTGCATCAGCTGCCACTCGCCGCACGGCTCGCCGAATGCGCGCCTGCTGAACGTGAGCAACATCAACACGCTCTGCCTGCAATGCCACTCGGCGACGAATACGGACGCGTTCCCGCATGCGGTTTCGCCCACGGGACCGGTGCACAACCAGGCGGCGCAGTACGTTTCCTGCACCACTTGTCACACACAAATTCACGGCTCCAACGCCAGCAACATTTTCTTCAAGTAACGGAAAGGAGAGAGACATGAAAAGCGTTCGCTTAGCACAAGCACTTGTTCAGGCCGCTCCCCGCGCTTCCGTCGTGCTGCTGGCGGGGGCCCTTGGATGCGCGATGACGGCCGCCGCCCAGGACGCCAATCCGAAGGGGACGGTGAAGGACGGTTACACCATCCGCCAGAGCATCGATGTCGGCGGCCACATCACCAGCGATTCGGGCAGTTTGCCGATGTGGGACACGCTGGTGAACCTGCACACCGGCCCGCGCATTCTGAATCAGACGCTCGACATGCATGCGCTTCCGGGCTCGAAGCATTTCCTCTTCGATACGCTGTTCACCGGCAGCGCTGGATACGGCGGCGACCCCAACGACTTCTCGACGCTGCGGATGTCGAAGGGGAAGCTCTACGACTTCAACGGGCT
>DATGJK010000223.1:0-9113 GCA_035295245.1 Acidobacteriaceae bacterium | reverse complement strand
AGCCGCCACCAGCGCCACCCGGTCGTTCAGGATCAGCTTCATCCCCGGAGCCGCCGCCCGCATCGCCCGTGCATCCTCGAGCACCAGACCATCGGGATCCATCTTGTTCCGGTACTGCAGCAGCGTGACGCCAGCCTCGGCCACCTCCCGCACCAGCGCGCACAGCCGCTCCCGCCGGACAGACGCCTCCGCTACCCCACCCGGAAACACGCATGCAAAATCGAGAATCGGATACAGCCGGGGAAATCCGCTGGAGAAAAGGGAAGTCATGCGCCAGGAGTTCTTGTCCGCAGTCTACGCCGGGCGCCCATCACTCCCGTCTCAGGGCGCGATGCAGCCGGCCATTGCTAACATGGTCGCGGAGATCGCGTGTCTCGCCCTCTTCCCTTCATTCGCCCGTTGCCCTTGCTGGCCTTATTGGCGCTGCTGCCGTGGAGTGCTATGGCCCAATCCTCCGGCGAACCGGATTCGGGTCCGAAGCCGTCAGGCAATTTCGCGGTCGGGCGTACTCTGCTCTACTGCGTCGATCCTCAGCGCACCGATCCTGTCGCTGAGGATCCCCATACAAAACGCGAGTTCATGGTGATCGTCTGGTATCCGGCCGAACCTGCGGCCGCCGCAAACTACGCGCCCTGGATGCCCGGTCCATGGGTCTCCAGCGAAACCGACCTCCTCTACTACCATCGCCGCCATTCCGATAGCCCACTCACGCGGGACCAGGCTGAGCATGCGATTCACGATCCGCTGAGCCATTCCATAGACAATGCGCGCGTGGCGAAGACCGGCGGCAAATTTCCCGTCCTGCTCTTTGCTCCCGGGGCCGGGGTCAATACAGCCTTCTACAGCGCGTTCACCGAAGACCTGGCGAGTCACGGATACGTGGTTCTCGCCATCGAACCCACCGGCTGGGTTGCCACCACGTTTCCCGACGGCCACAAGACTCCCTTTTCGAAGAAGCGGTCGGATGACACGGCCTGGTTCAGCGGAACCGCATTCCCGCTTTGGGCTGGGGATCTGCGCTTCACCCTCGATCAGGCCGCTGCGTGGAACAACGATCGGCGCGGCTTGTTCTTTCACCGCCTGGATCTGACCAGAGTCGGCGCGTTCGGTCATTCGTTCGGTGGGGGCTCTTCGATTCTGGCGGCGCTCGACGATTCTCGCATCAGGGCCGTGCTGAATCTCGATGGCTCTCCCTTCGACATCCTGACCGGTAGAACTCTTTCCAAACCTTTCATGGTGATCAAACACAATGTGTCGCCCCAATACCAGGAGCTGCCGCCCGATGAACACGGCAAAGCCGTACAGGCGAAGGTAGAGGACGAGCTCTCGAATCTGTATCTCCGTGGCAGCCCCGGATTGCGCGTCGATATTTCCAACGCGCAGCACATGACCTTCAGCGATATGGCGTTTCTGAGCACATGGGCAGAGTCTGGGCGCCGCTATGGCGCCCACGATCCGGCGGATGGAGCCGCAACGATCACGGTCATTCGCGATTACATACGAGCCTTCTTTGACGACTTTCTGCTGAATCACAAATCGCCGCTGCTCAACGGTCAGCAGAACGGCATCGCAACGCTCACTTCGACGCAACCATCCAGATAAACGCTGACGCCTCCGATTACCGGTGCGGGCACCCCGGCCAGCAACAAGGCCTGCGCATTCCTTCTTTCAGCTCCGAACAAACCCTCTCCACGTGCTGCCGCCTTGTTTCCGGCTTCTTCACGGACGTCACCCAGCAGATCCATTCATTGCGCGCCAGCGGAGTAATATCCTCCCACTTCGCCCGCGCCGCAGCGTCGGCAACAAGGGCCTCTCGCAAATCCGGCGGCAATTCGTGAACCACGCCTTCAGAGAGCTTTTCCGTCATTGCATTACCTTACTGCCGGATTGCCGGACACGAACAACGAACAACCAGCAACCAACAACCAACAGGCTTCCCTCTACCTCATCGGCGTATCCTGTATCCCGGAAATCGCGGGCCGGTTGACCCGGCCCCCTGCCGCCGCGTCTACCCAACAGGACCGCGGCCCGCAAAATCGAAGTTGGCGAGGTGCTCCTGTGAAACGCTCTCCAATCGTTGTTCTGCTGGTAGCCACCGGAGTCGCTGCCTCCGCCTGGGCAAAGTCCCCAAAGAAAGTCGAAGTGCCGCGCCTCGTCTGCCCCGCGCAGTTCGTCTACGTCCGCACCATGGACGGCGACCTCATGCTCCCCCGCATCCTCCCCGAGGACCGCGATGCCGCCTACCGCGTTGAGGACCAGCTGAGCAACTGGAATCGCTACGTCCTGGTCTATGAGCCGCAGCAGGCCGACCTCGTCTTCGTGGTGCGCACCGGCCGCCTCGCTACGGTGGATGGCAATGTCGGCGTCCAGCAGGGCGTGCCCGATCAGACTGGGCCCGGTCAGCCCGTCGGCGCAGGCCCGCGAGGCACGAATCGCGATCCCTCCGATGCCAGCCAGGGCCCCGGCGACCCCAGCCAGAACCCCGCAAATCCTGGAAGTGATCGACGCGGCACCACGCTCGGCGCGGGCGGCAGTGTCGGTCCGCCCGACGATCTGCTGGCGATCTACACCAAGCCCGGCAACGTGGATTCCCAGGCTCCGATCTGGCAGCAGACGCTCAAAGATGGGCTCGCCGCTCCCGACGTGCCGCTCTTCCAGCAGATCCGGACAGCCATCGAACAAACCTGTCACGATCAGCCGGCCGACAAGCCGGCCAATTCGCCCAACAATC
Organism: Acidobacteriaceae bacterium; assembly: GCA_035295245.1. Taxonomy (GTDB): domain Bacteria; phylum Acidobacteriota; class Terriglobia; order Terriglobales; family Acidobacteriaceae; genus Palsa-343. The sequence continues at coordinate 6,382 of DATGJK010000223.1, read as the reverse complement.
CGAGCAAGCCAAAATAGACAATTCGTCCCCGAGCCATCCGACCCGATTCCGTTGCCGAATTTTCACAGATCGCCACTGAACGGTTCTCGCCGGCCGCACGTCCATCACTCGTGCCATCCACCCACAAGCCTTCATCCATGGGAGGAGTCCCCCGCATGTCAAAGCTGTCGTTTCGCGGAATCACCAGCGACCTCTTCGCGCGCCTGCGCAGAAAGGCAGCAAAGTACGGCATCCCTGTCCGGCGTCCCCGCGGCGAGGCCGTCCGCAACGGTGTCGTGATCCAGTGGAACTACGACCCTGGCGCCGAACTCCTCGAGGTCGAGTGCGTCCGCACCCCCTTCTGGATCGCCCCCGAAACCATCAACAGCAAACTCAGTGAGGAGATCGAGTCGGAACTGCAACGCGCCGCCTGAAGTTCCCCGCCGCCGCATCGAAACCTTCATGCATGCACTGGAATCGCAAGTCGCCGTTGTCACCGGCGCCGGCCGAGGCGTCGGCGAAGCCATCGCCCGCCGCCTCGCCTCGATGGGAGCGCACGTCGTCCTCGTCGCCCGCACCGCCGACTCGCTCCATCAGGTCCGCGAGCAGATCGTTCAGGCCGGCGGCGCCGCCTCCATGATGCCCTGCGACCTTCGCGATCCTGCAGCCGTTGCCAAACTGGGAGAAGCCATCGCCACGCAGCATCGCCGTTGCGACATCCTCGTGAACAACGCCGGCGTCGGCCTCGACGGCAAGCCGCTGCACGAAGTCGCGCCCCATGACTGGGACCTTGTCTTCGAAACCAATCTCCGCGGTCCCTATCTGATGATCCGCGCTCTCGCTCCGCTCATGATCGCGGCCGGCTCCGGTCACATCATCAACATCTCATCGCTCGCCGGACGAAATCCGCTCCCCAACGGCGCTGTCTACGCCGCCTCCAAGTGGGGCCTCAACGGCCTCACCTACTCCGTCGCCGAAGAACTGCGCCGTTACAACATCCGCGTCAGCGCCGTCGCTCCCGGCTCCATCAACACCGACTTTGCCGACCACTCCGGTCGAGGCGCCGCCTCGGGCAAAGATCCCAAAAAGAAACTTCAGCCCGACGATGTCGCTGCCGTCGTCGCTTCGCTCGTCACCCAGGCGCCGCAATCCTTCATCAGCGAAGTTCTCATGCGCCCTACGCAGAAGCCCTGAACCGCTCCGCAAAACACAAAAGGCTCCCCAATCGGGGAGCCTTTTGCGTCAGATCAAACACTACTGCTGCGCCGAGACCGCCATCGTCATTTGCGAACCGCTGTCCAGCGTCACGTTCCTGCCGTGCGCCGTCAACATTGTCGCTGTGGAAGCGCCCGCCGATGCGCCCGTCGCCGATCCTGTGCCCGACGCGCTGACCGTCGCGAAGCTCATGCCTGACACGTTCGCTACCGGTCCCGAGAACCCTGCATTCGAGCCCACTGCGCCCGCCACGTTCGTATCCGGAGCCAGCGACGCCGTATTCGCCATGGTGCTGCCGGCCACGTCGGCTGCCGACCGCGTGTTCGCCGCCAAACCAGCGGCCGTATCGCCGGCCATCGACGTCGTGGCGCCCAGCGCCCCACCCGCGCCGCCCGCCACATTGCCGGCCAGCCCACCGCTACCACGCGGAGCCGATCCACCAGCCATCATGCCGCCATTTCCTGCGGCCATCATGCCGCCGCCCGCCATCATGTCGCCGGAATCCTGAGCCGAGGCCGACAGCGCCGCCGGTGCCGCAATCGACCGCATCAGCACGTGCACCGGAACCTGCTGCCCGCTCCTCAGCACGGCGTGATCGAAGCAGAACGCGACATGCCCATCCCTGTTCTCGTGCGATTTCGGCTGCACCTCAGTCACATGCCCCATCAGCCGCGATCCCTTCGGGATCTTCGTTCCGTCCGCCAGCTTCGCTTCGGACGTGGTCTTCGCCACCACCTCGTCGCCCACCTTGGCGTTTTTGCTGTCGATCCCCTTGCTCAGAACAGCGGATACCTGCGTCGCCTGCGCCGCGGATCCCGAAACTTGCCCAGCCTGGCCTGCAGCATTCGCTGATTCTGCCGCGCTTGCGGCGCCACCAGCGCTGCTGGCCGTCTTCGATACGCTGCTTTGTGCCGAGCCGGTGGCGCTCGCGGCGCCCTCGGCCGTCGTCGACTGTGCGCCCGCCGCCATCGCAAAAGCCGTCAGTGCAAACAACGTGAGACTTGTCTTCATCTTCCTCTCGACCTCTCGCTGAAATGTACCCCAACGGACGCCGCTTGGTGCAGGCGTCGCACCACTTTCGACACCTTCCCAACGCAGGAGTTGCTGTGCGGCAAACCATTTCGCGACATTCACTTGCCACACACCGTCAAAAATTACTGCGGTAATTCCCCGTCGGGTTGTGACCCAGAAACAACTCTGCCCGTTGTAGAAAGTACATTATCCAAAAGCAAAAGGGCGCGATCACAATCAACTCCGCGATGGGAGGACCACGACGCGCCCAATTGCCTAAATGGAGAGCCGGCGAGCTTGCGACAGGTTCTCGAGGTTAGTTGTACGGAATGGAGACTGCGGGCTTGCCCAGCCCCAGCTTTTCCGGACAAACGTGCATGGCTTCGATGCGAGTGCGATCGGCTTCAGTCTTATAGGCCCCAATCGTGCTCATGCAATAACGGCATACCAGCAATGTAGAGACAGTCGCCAAACGAACGGGCGGGAGATGTCTCGGGATGACGTGAGTCGTCTTGACGGACGGGTTCATCGCTCGCTCTCCTCGTTCAGAGCTGCATCGGTGCTCGAGTCTTTCCCAGGTTGGCTTTTCGTTTGTAGCCCGGAAGGTCGATTCCGCGCTCGAATCCGGGGGAGCCTACAAAGACGACGTGCAAAGCAGTGGCCGGGAGCCGGCGGCACACTTCTGCAGCTGTTCTTCCTCAAGGATGCCCTGGTTTTGGGAAAAGTTGACTGGAAAAATCGCGCCATCGACGCATTTTTACTTTCATCGCACCCAATTTGCCTCGCCTTCGGTGCATCTTCGCCCCGGATAAGCGAATTTGCCCCGCCGGCAATGCAACAAAGTGGTCGTTCCAGCATCAAAGTGCCCCGTTTCCCACGTTGGTCGAGCTTTTCCACCAATTTCGCTCGTTGAGGCCACACAGCTCCTGTGCTCCGGCCTCTCCGTACCGCGTCGCTGCTCCGCCGCGCTCGGCGTACTGCCGCACGGGCGTTAGCAACTTTCCTTCCCTTTTCTCTCCGGCTGTAAACTTGCCCCGTAAAAGGCCGTCTATTCCGATGCATGGAAGAGATCGCCGGCAACGAGCTCGCCATCGAAAAACGAGATCAAGCGGTTCTGGAACTGGCCGACTTTGACGAAGTGGTGCGCGTCTATCGGCCGCGTATCCTGCGGTTCCTGCTCTCGTCGCTCACGGACCGCGACGCGGCGGAGACCCTCACCCAGGAGTGTTTTCTCAAGGCCTGGAATGCGCGCGCGCAGTTTCGCGGCGACTCCAGCCTGAGCACCTGGCTCACCCGCATTGCGGTGAACCTCATGCGGGACCACCTGCGCAGCCGCAGCCTGCGCTTCTGGCAGAAGACCCGCGGCGATTCGCTCGATGTCATGGACATCAGCGACTGGGTTCCGGATGGGCGCAGTTCGCCCGAAGATATTACCGTCGCGCGCCATCGGGTCGCCGAGGTCTGGAAGGCGGTTGGCGAGTTGTCGGCCCACCAGCGCAGCGTCTTTGTGCTGCGCTTTGTTGAGGAGTTGGAGTTGGAAGAGATTGCTGAGACGCTGAACATGAATCTGAGCACGGTCAAATCGCACTTGTATCGCGCGCTCGCTGTTCTCCGGGAGCGCATGGGGGGGAAGGAATGAAGTTCCGCAGGGAGACAAACACCAATCCGGAAAAGGATTCCGGCCGCGAGATGCGAGAGATGGCCGAGGCCATGAGCCTCTACCGCTCCGCGATGCACCACATCGCGCAGAAGCACGCCGCGGCGCCCTTTGCAGCGCCCGAGCGTCTCGCAGCGGAGGCGAAAAAGCGTGCCCGGGCCCACCGCACCCGGCTGGTGCTGGTTCCCGCGCTCGGCGCGGCCCTCGCGGCCGCCGTCATTGGGCCGCCCATCGGCCACCTGCACCACGAGAAGGCCACCATTGCCCGCGTCGTCGTCGAACCCGCTCCGGTGACCACCGTCGCCGCCGTCGACGATACCGAATTGATGAACCAGATCGACAGCGATCTTACCCAGGATGTGCCCGACGCTCTCGCTCCGCTCGCGGATCTCAGCAGCCAGTCGGGCAGCACGAACCAAAGTACGGAGAAAACGAATGCATCTCAAAAGTAAGTTTCTGGCTTCAACCCTTTTCTGCCTGGTTGCAGGCGGCCTGGGCTATGCCCAGGGACCGGGCCCCGGGCCCATGACTCCTGGCGGTCCTGACGGCCCCGGCGGCCCCGGCGGATTCGGACGCCCCCCGATGGAGCACACCTTCCACGACGAGCATTTCGGCCGCTGGTGGAATAACCCCAGGCTCGCGCAGGCCGTCGGCCTCACCGACGATCAGAAGAAGAAGATGGACGACATCTTCCAGCAGCATCGCCTCAAACTGGTGGACCTGCACGCCAACCTCGAAAAGCTGGAGATTGTCATGCGCCCCATGATCGAGGCCGACAACCCGAACGAGGCGCAGGTCCTGGCGCAGATCGACAAGATCGCCCAGGCGCGGGCCGACCTCGAGAAGGCCGATGCCCACATGCTCTTCGAGATCCGCAAGGTGCTCACCGCCGATCAGTGGCAGAAGCTCAAGGCCTGGCATGAACAGCATCGCGGCGAGATGATGCGCCGTGACGACCGCGGCCGCACTATGATCTGGCGCCAGCATCGCGGTGGTCCGGATGGCGCGGGCCCCGGCAACGCGCCGCCTCCACCCGCGCCCCAGGGAGACTCCGCGCAGCCGCCGCAGCAGCCGCAGTAACGGCTCCGCTGCCTCAACTCCAAAATCGAGCATCTTCGGATGCTCGATTTTTTCTGTTTCTCCGTCGAGACCGCAAATCCCCGCCCCTTCCGCGGAGAATTGCTCGTCAATTCATGCGCCTGACACGCTCGGGCAATTGACACACCCATAGTGCGGCACTATAGTTTTTACAGGGGGTTTGCGCGTGCGGGATTCGTGGCGCAGCCCTGTGATCGCCGCTCCTGATCATCCAGTCCTGCCGGTTGCTCCAGTCTGGAGAAGATGTTGCGCACCCCACGCCGCAGCGTGTCCAGGCATATTGCTCCGCTCGTGACGCGGAGACCCGGAGAGACGATCCCCGAACTTCGCCGGTAACGGCGCTGAGCCTCAACTCGACGCAGACGGCGAAGAAACCTGCAGCACACATCGGACCGCGGAATCAGGGGGTCAGATGCACGCTGTGGCGCGGAATTGCGGGAGCCGCACCAGAATCCCGGAGCTGGCAGCATGGCAGACGTCCTCAATCCTGAACAAACCGAGAGCACTCCTCTGAACACCGAACTGGAAACCCCGACGCTTGAAGCCGCGGCCGAGCACAACACCTTGTCCGCTGAAACCACCCCTAACCCGGAACATGCTTCCGCCGAAAACCACGCGCCCGCTGAGCATCACGAAGAGCCCGATCTCAGCATGGAAGATTTTGCCGCCGCGCTCGAGAACTTCGACCGCGAACAGGCCGCTGAAGCTGCTGCGCAGGCTTTCGACGACTCCGCCATTGTCTCCGGCACCGTCATTAAGCTCACCGACAAACACGTCGTCGTCGACGTCGGCATGAAGTCCGAGGGACTCATCCCCCTCGAGCAGGTCACCGACTACACCGGGCAGCCAAAGCTGAAAGCCGGCGACGCGGTCGAAGTCGTGATTGAGCGCGAGGAGCCCGAAGGCGGCTACCTGCTGAGCTACGAAAAGGCCCAGCGGCTGCGCGTCTGGGACACGGTGGAGAAGGCTGCCGCCGACAAGACTCCTCTGACGGGAACGGTGGTGGGCCGCGTAAAGGGTGGCCTGACGATTGACATCGGGATCAAGGCATTCCTGCCCGGTTCGCAGCTCGAACTTCGCCCCGTTCGCAATCTCGATGCCTGGATCGGCCAGCCCATTCAGGTCCGCGTCATCAAGCTGAACAAGAAGCGCGGCAACGTCGTCGTTTCCCGCAAGGAAATCCTTGAGGAAGAGCAGACCGTCCGCCGCTCCCATACCCTCGAGCACCTGGAAGAGGGCGCGGTCCTCACCGGCACCGTCAAGAACCTCACCGACTACGGCGCCTTCGTCGACCTCGGCGGCATCGACGGCCTCCTCCACATCACCGACATGTCCTGGGGACGCCTCACGCATCCCCGCGATCTGGTCAACGTCGGAGACGAGATTCAGGTCAAGGTCCTCAAGTTCGACAAAGAGAAGCAG
>DATGJK010000222.1:0-2810 GCA_035295245.1 Acidobacteriaceae bacterium | reverse complement strand
CACGGCTGAGATGGCTGATGATTCGCTGACTCATGCGGGCCGTCACTTCTGGCAATTGGGGCAGTAGTAAGTCGATCGCTGACCCTGCTGCAGCTGCCGCACCGGCGTACGACAGATCCGGCAGGGCTGTTTGGCACGCTCGTAGACGAAGAGCTTCTGCTTGAAATACCCCGGTTCACCATCCGCGCCGACGTAGTCGCGCAGGGTGGTGCCGCCTACCTTGATCGCTTTGGCAAGTATCGAGCGAACCGCGCGGACCAGTCGTTGGACCTCGGCACGGCTCAGGGATCGGGCTGCTCGCTGCGGGCGGACCTTGGCTCGGAACAGAGCTTCGCTCGCGTAGATGTTGCCTACGCCGACGACCAGCTTGCTGTTCATCAGGAGTTGCTTTACGGCGACGCGCCGTCGCCGCGTGATGCGCCACAGATACTCCGCGTTGAACGAGGGATCGAAAGGTTCCGGTGCCAGCTCCGCCAGCAGCGGGTGCTCGTTCGGATCCGCGGTGGTGTAGTGCAGGCTGCCGAAGCGGCGCGGATCGTTGAATCTCAGCATCTGCCCGGAATCCAACACCAGATCGAAATGATCGTGGGTGAGGCGCTCGGTCCGCTCGGGCAGGACGCGCAGGCTGCCTGACATTCCCAGATGCAGCAGCAGCGTGCCGCTTTCGAGCTCCAGGAGGAGATATTTGGCGCGGCGCCCGGCGTGCAGGATGCGCTGACCGCGCAGCCGCTCGGGAAGGTTGGATTCGATTCGCCAGCGCAGCCGGGGCTCACTCACGCGCAGCGCCACGATGCGCCGGCCTACCGTGTGAGGCTCGATGCCTCGGCGTGTGGTCTCAACTTCGGGTAGCTCGGGCAAAGCATCCCCACTTCATGAAGCAAAAGGCCCGGCAGTGCCGGGCCTCATGTTCGTCCGGCAGTGCCGGGTGGCTATTTGATCTTGGTCTCTTTGTAAGCGACGTGCTTACGGACGACCGGATCGTACTTCTTGACTTCCATCTTGTCCGGATGCAAGCGCTTGTTCTTCGTGGTGACGTAGAAGTGACCGGTATCGGCCGTGGACAGCAGTTTGACTTTTTCGCGCATGGCGGTCTCCGTCAGATCTTCATGCCCTGGGCGCGCAGCTCAGCGACCACGGTCTCGATACCCTTCTTCTCGATGGTGCGCAGGCCATTTGCGGAGATCCGCAGGGACACCCAGCGCTTCTCGTTCTCCACCCAGAATCGCTGGGTGTGCAGGTTGGGCAGGAAGCGGCGACGCTTCTTGTTGTTCGCGTGCGAGACGCGATTACCGACGGCCGGCCGCTTGCCGGTGATTTCGCAGACGCGGGACATACGAAATAGCCTTAAGAATCAGTGAGTTAGATAGGAGGCGGGCGTGGCCCGTCTCATCGAGTCGGGCTTTATACCAGTAAGCCCGTGCGACCACAAGCCGCGCCCGCGCTACACCGGCGACGCACCCCGCTGCGCCCGCGCTGCGCCCGCGCTCGTCGTCGGTCACAGCAGACCTTGCTCGGCGAAGGAAAAGCAGCCGCCATCACCGACGATCAAATGATCGAGCACCTTGATGTCCACGAGGGCCAGCGCGTCCCGCAGTCTGCGGGTCACCTGCTCATCGGCGCGGCTGGGCTCTGCAACGCCTGAAGGATGGTTGTGGGCCATGATCACCGCGGCCGCGTTGTGCAGCAGGGTCTGGCGAATAACCTCCCGCGTATGCACCGTCGCCCCGTCTATGGTCCCCCGAAATATCTCCTCAAAAGCGACCAATCGGTGCCGATTATCGAGGAACAGGCAGCAAAATACCTCATACGGGCGATCCCGCAGCTGGGCAATCAAAAATCGCCGCGTCACATCCGGTGATGACAGCGGCAGGCGATCCCGCAGCGGCTCCAGCAGGTGGCGCCTGGCCAGCTCGATCGCCCCCTTCATGGCGGAGAATTTCGCAGGCCCAATCCCCCGATGCCGGCGGAATCGCGGCCACTCGGCATTGAAAAGGTCGCGCAGCGAGCCGAACTCGCCAATCAGCGAGCGGGCGAGATCGACCGCCGATTGGCCCGGGATCCCTGAACGCAGCAGCAGAGCGAGCAGTTCCGCGTCCGAGAGCGCTTGCGAGCCCTGAGCCAGCAGCTTCTCTCGTGGCCGCTCGAATTCCGGCCAGTCGCGAATCGGCAGCGTCTGGGGTGGCAAGGCGCCCAGCCCTTGCGGGGTGGCTCGAGGATGAGGCTGCATCAGGCACTTCCGACAGAAAAGAGGTCAAGCGCGCAGTCTGCCTCGGAGCCCCCGGGTGGGGGAGGGTGACAAATCGGCCTCTTTGGGCAGAAATCGCAATATTCCATGCTGTTGTTTGCGCCACCGGGGACGGGCGCCGGATAATTGCCCCAACTGCGGAAAGAGACCTTCAATGCAAGGCAAACGCGTTCTCCTTGGCGTAACCGGCGGCATTGCCGCGTACAAGAGCCCGGACCTGGTGCGCCGCTTGCGAGAGCAAGGGGCCGAAGTACAAGTGGTGATGACGGCGGGGGCGCGCGAGTTCGTGACGCCGCTGACGTTCCAGGCGGTGTCGGGCCGGGCCGTGAGAACGGATCTGTGGGACGCGGCGGCCGAAGCGGCCATGGGGCACATCGAGCTGGCCCGCTGGGCGGAGCTTGTGTTGATTGCTCCGGCGAGCGCTGATTTTCTGGCGCGACTGGCTGCCGGCAGCGCCGCGGATCTGTTGGCCACGTTGTGTCTGGCGACGCAAGCGCCGATCGCGGTGGCGCCGGCGATGAATCGAGTCATGTGGGCAAATCCGGCGACCGTGGCGAACGTCACA
>DATGJK010000221.1:0-5607 GCA_035295245.1 Acidobacteriaceae bacterium | reverse complement strand
TCAAACGCTTATCTGCCATGATCCGAGGACATTCCAAAGTAGTCCCATTTCGCCCGTTGAACGCGAGTGCAACGGGCGATCTTTTTTGGGGCGCGCTTTTCCCGCAGCGCCGATCGCCGGCAGCCGCCAAAAAAAAGACCGGATGCTCCCCCCGTTAGAGAGCACCCGGCTATGGAGATTTGCAACACCCGCCGCTCGCATGCTGCGGCTTCTCGAGGTGCGTAATCGACACATTACCCGGGCGACTCGTCCCGGTTGTCATGGCTTTGTCAATGTTTCTGCCGTGCCTGCGGCATGTGACGAACCGCCGTCCAACCGTGACGAATCGCAGCCCCGCGGGCGTGGACCCCGGCGCCGACGCGACTCCCAAAGTCTTCTGGATGCAAATGCCTGCCACAGTCCCCTTGCAATTCTCGCGGCCCGCATCAAAATGGTGCGATGGCCGCCCGCGCCCGCAAGCATGACTCTGAAGACCCCAGCCCCGACTCGGGAGCCGAGTCCTCCTCCGATGCCGCGACCCTCTCGATCGACGGCCACTCCGTCACCGTCACGCATCCGGAGAAGCTCTACTTCTCCCGCGAGGCGCGGCTCACCAAGCTCGACCTGGTGCGCTACTACCTGGCCGTTGCCCCCGGCGCGCTGCAGGGGATCCGCGACCGGCCGCTGGTGTTGAAGCGCTTCGTCAACGGCGCGGACGCCCCGGCCTTCTACCAGAAGCGCGCTCCTAGCCAGCATCCTGAATACCTGCGCACCGTGACCCTCAGCTTTCCCTCCGGCCGCACCGCCGAGGAGCTGGTGGTCGATAACGCGGCGGGCCTGGCATGGGTCGTCAACCTGGGCTGCATCGAGCTGCACCCGCACGCCGTCCGCGCCGCCGACCTCGACCACCCCGACGAGCTGCGCGTCGACCTCGACCCCGGCCCCGGTGTCGGATGGGCCGATGTGCTGCGCGTCGCGCAGGAGGTCCGCGCCTTTCTGGAGGAGCACGGCCTGCGCGGGTGGCCGAAGACCAGCGGCTCCCGCGGCCTGCACATTAATGTCCGCATTCATCCGCGCTGGGGGTTCGACCTGGTCCGCCGCGCCGCCCTGGCCCTGAGCCGCGCCGTGGAACGCCGCGTGCCCACGCTGGCCACCAGCGCGTGGTGGAAGGAGGAGCGCCACGGCGTCTTCCTCGACTACAACCAGAACGCCAAAGACCGCACGACGGCCTCGGCCTACTCGGTGCGGCCGCTGCCGGACGCTCGCGTCTCTGCCCCGCTCACCTGGGACGAGGTCACGGCCTGCGACCCGGCGGACTTCACCGTCTTCACCATGCCGGAGCGCTTTACGAAGATTGGCGATCCCCACGCCGCCATGGACGAGCACCCCGGCTCGCTCGACTCGCTGCTGGAGCTTTCTGCCCGCGATGAGGCCGCCGGCCTCGGCGACGCTCCCTGGCCGCCGCACTTCAGGAAGCAGGCCGGAGAAGCGCCGCGCGTCGCGCCGTCGAAGGCGCGAAAGGCCGGGGCCGCGGCGAAGCCGCCAGCGAGCCGGGCAAAGACTCCCGAGTCCGAAGCCGCAGCACCGTCTCCCACCGGACGCCGCCGCAGCCGCATGCCGCTGATCGTCGTAGCCAACTCGGCGGACAAAGACGCCGCCCTGGCTGGACTGGAACGCTGGAAGGCTCGGCATCCGGAAGCCGCGGCGCTGCTCGCGCCTGACGATGTGCTGGTCGATTCGATGCGGGGACGGTCATCGACCTGGACGCGCATCCGGCTGAACCTGCGCCACGTGCCCGAGGATCAGCGCCCGCTCCAGGAGACGCCCGACCCCGACGACGTGCCGTCGTGGTGAGCGGCGATCGGGAAAATGCATTCTTCGCCCACGCCTGAATTTTGCTGCGCGAACTGCACGCGCAGCGATTCTGAGGCTCGCTCAGGATGACACTCTTTGGGTTAGCCGCGATCTGGAAAGATGGCCGACAGCTCCTGCGGCGGGACCACTTCGAGCTGCTCGTAGGTACACTGCTCGGGCTTCTTGTCGAAGCGCCAGCGGCGGAACTGGGCCATGTGCCGGAAGCGTCCGCTCTGCATGTGTTCGTAGGCCACCTCGGCCACGAGTTCCGGTCGCAGCGGCTCCCAGCTCAGATCCTTGCCCTGACTCCAGCGGCTTTGGCCGCCGGGAAGGCGCTGTCCGGCCTCGCCATCCTCGTCGGCGCTGAGCGATCCGGCCCAGGGATGGTTCTTCGTCGCGTCTTTACGATACGGCTCGAGGAACTTCACCAGCTCCTTGCGCTTCGCCATCGGAAAGCTGCCCACCACGCCGACATGCTGCAACGCGCCCTTGTCGTAGAGGCCGAGCAGCAGCGAGCCGACGGCGGCATCCTCTCCCTTGCGATACCAGCGGAAGCCCGCAACGACGCAGTCGCAGTCGCGCTCGTGCTTCACCTTGAGCATCACGCGCTTGTCGGGAACATAGGCGCCGTGCTTCTGCTTGGCGATTACGCCGTCGAGCCCCGCGCCCTCGAAGCGGCCGAACCAGTCGCGCGCCTGAGCGGGATCGTCGGTCGCGGGCGTGATGTGCAGCGGCGGCGTAGCGTGGGCCAGCACCTTTTCGAGTTCAGCACGGCGCTCAAAGAAAGGCACGTCGCGCAGGTCGCGCTCGCCGTGGCAAAGCAGGTCGAAGAAGACGATGGAAGCCGGTGTCTGCTGGCTGAGAAGCTTCACGCGGCTGGCCGCCGGATGGATGCGCAGCTGCAGAGCGTCGAAGTCCAGCGCGCCACCCTCGGCGATGACCACCTCGCCGTCGAGTACGCACTTGTCGGGAAGCTGCCGGCGCAGCGGGTCGATCAGCTCGGGGAAGTAGCGGTTCAGAGGCTTGGTGTCGCGGCTCTGGATCAGGACTTCGTCCCCGCTGCGGAAAACCAGCGCGCGGAAGCCGTCCCACTTGGGCTCGTAGATCCACTCTGCGCCCTGGGGCAGCTCCGAGACGCGCTTCGCCAGCATGGGGAGCACAGGCGGCTGGAAGGGCAAATCCATGGTCTTCATTCTGTGCTGGTTTTGATGCGGAGGGAATCGACGCTTGCATCATTACGCAAAATTGCGTTACGCTGTATTGCGTAATGAGCATCCCCGAGAACCCGTTCATCTTCGGCGAGATCATCGAGGAGCCCAACTTCGTCGACCGCACGGCCGAGCTGGACCAGCTGGTGCGCGATCTGGCTGACGGGCAGAAGGTGTTCCTGCTCTCGCCGCGGCGCTTCGGCAAGAGCTCGCTGGTGGCGCTGGCCATGCTCAAGCTGCGCAAGCGGCATATCCACACCGTCAGCCTGACGGTGAGCAGTTATGCCAGCTATACCCAGTTTCTGGAGAAGTTCGCCGAGAAGGTGCTGCGTGCCGCCGGTCCATGGGATCGCGTGAAGGACTGGGTGACTCGGTTTGGGCGGGCCGTCAAGCCGGACATCAGCTACAACATGGCGACCGGCGAGGTCAGCGTCAGCCTGGGGCGGGGCGCGGAGTTCGATCCGGTGCCGGTCGCTCCGGATGTCTTCGCCATGCCCGGCGAACTGACTCGCAACGGCGGCTTCCGCATGGCCATCTGTCTCGATGAGTTCCAGCAGATCACGGAGTTCGACAGCGGATCGGTGGAGAACGCGCTGCGCAACCAGGTGCAGGAGCAGCGCGAGGTGGGCTACGTCTTTGCCGGATCGCAGCCCTCGCTGATGCGCGAGATGCTGTCGTCGCGGCGGCCCTTTCACAAGGCCGGGCCGCAGATCTTTCTGGACAAGATTCCGGCAGCAGACTGGAAAGAGTTTATCGCGCACCAGTTTGGCAGGCGGGGCAGAAAGCTCGACGACGCAGCCCTGGAAGCGGTACTGACCACAGCGGATCTGATTCCCTATGATGTGCAGCGCATCGCCCACGAGCTGTGGGATTACGCCGAGCTGCGCGACAAGCAGCACATCACCGCCACCGACGTAACCGCCGTCATCGAGAAGCTGATCTCCAGCCAATCCACATGGTACGAGACGCTGTGGGAGCAGCTCTCCGCCGGACAGCGCGCGGCCCTGCAGGCCATGGCGGAACGGGGGACGGCGGACATTTACGGCGAAGCGGTACGGCGCGAGTATCGGCTGGGCCCGGCCTCGACGGTGCAGAGGGCGCTGCAGTCGCTCGATTCGAAGGACATCCTCGACCGCTACCACGACCGCTACTTCTTCCTCGATCCGCTGTTCCCGTACTGGATCCGGAAGAAGGCGGCCTAGTAACTGTTACTATTGCCCGTTGAAGCCATTACTACTGCACCTTGAGACCGTGTCACGGCTCGTGCAGTCTGGTATTGGATAGAGTCCCCGCTATCGATTTCCCCGTTTGCTCTCATTGGGTCGGCCGCATGCGCGTCCTGTACGGAATCGCTATTTTTCTCGGCGCTTTTCTGCTCTTTGCTGTGGAGCCGATGGCGGCCAAGCGCCTGCTGCCCGCGCTGGGCGGATCCTCGGCTGTCTGGATCACCTGCCTCGTCTTCTTCCAGACTCTTTTGCTGCTGGGTTATATCTACGCTCATGCGCTGACCCGCTCGATTGCAGCGCGCTGGCCTGCGGTGTTGCACGTCGTGCTGCTGGGGCTGGCGGTGCTTCTGCTGGTCCTGGTGCCGCTGCCGGACCTCAGCACAGCGTCCACGCATCCTGTGACGGCGATTTTTTGTGCGCTGTCGGTCTCGATTGGGCTGCCGTTTCTGCTTCTCGCCTCCACCAGCCCCCTGCTCCAGGTGTGGATGGCCCGCCGGCAAACCGGATCGATCCCATGGCGGCTCTTTGCGCTTTCTAATACGGGATCGCTCCTCGCCCTGCTCGCCTATCCCTCGCTGATCGAACCGCAGCTCTCGCTCCATGCTCAGAGAATCGTCTGGAGGAGCGCCTTTGCCGTGTACGCGGTGATCTGCATGACGATCGCGGCTCGCAATCGCCAGGCCACCCCCGTACAGGACGCACAGCCCGACGCAGAACCCGCGCCCTCGTCCTCATTCCGATTGCGCCTGCTCTGGTTCGTTCTTCCTGCTGTTGCCGCTATGCAGCTCTGCAGTGTCACCGAGTACCTGACGCAGAATGTCGCTGCCATTCCGCTGCTCTGGGTAATCCCGCTCGCCGTCTATCTGGTTTCATTCATCGTTGCCTTCGAACTGCCCGGTGTGTACCGCCGCACGATGGTGGTTCGTCTGCTCATCGTTCTGCTGGGCGCCATTGCTTACATGCTGCGCAAAGCGGACTTCGGCCTGCCCCTGGTGCCGGCGCTCGGCTTGTTCATCGCCGAGCTGTTTGTCTCCTGCTATTTCTGCCATGCCGAGGCTTATCGTCTGCGGCCGGCGTCGCGCTCGCAGGCCACGCTCTTCTATCTGTTCCTTGCCGGCGGCGGCGCTTTCGGCGGGATTTTCACCGGGATTGCCTGCCCTGTCCTCTTCCAGGGGAATTACGATCTCGGCCTCTCCTTTCTCGCCACCGCAATTGCCATCCCCCTCACATGGCCGAAGCGGGAGGGCAAGCCGCAGCGGCTGCTTTGGTTCGGCATTACCGCCGGCATGATCGCCGCGGTCGCCATGATGCATGTGGCGTACGCCCGCGACACCGTTCTG
>DATGJK010000220.1:0-10300 GCA_035295245.1 Acidobacteriaceae bacterium | reverse complement strand
CTGCCCCGCCTGCGCCGGCGCGCCCCGGCCCGCCAAACTGCCCACCGCCCGCTCCCGCTCCTGCTCCAGCTCCCGGCCCAGCCCCGCCGCCCTGCCGCATGCCACCATTTCCACCCGCAGCCCCGCCGCCTGCACCCGCAGCCCCGCCAGCCTGTCCGCCCTGCCCCCGCAGCCGCATCGCAATCATCTGCGCCATCTGCGGATCGAGCTTGCGCATGTCGGAATCCGGCGTCGTCTTGATGGTCACTGTCTTCTTCGTCATCAGATCCCTGACGGTCAGCGTGCCGGCATTCGCGTCCGTCGAAAGTACCGTGCCCGCGATGTTCCTGAACGAACCCGACACCACCTCTTCGGCCGTGACTTCCGTCCCGTCCGCGTTCTTATCGCCGCGCGCCTGCACCTGATCGCCCGGCTGGATTGCCGCCAGCGTCGACGGCTTCGCGTCGCTGAATTTCACTGAGTCCGCTGCATACCGGCGAAAACTCGTCGACGGACTCGTCTTGATCGTGATCGTCCGCGCGCCCTGCGTGATCGTCATCGTGCCGCCCGCCGGATCCACCGACTTCACCAGCCCGCCCACGCCTCGACGCTGCCAGTCCGCCTGCTCCTGCTGCTGCTTGCTCGCGATATCGCTGGCCTTGTTCACCACCACAATCGAAGCCGTCGGCGGCTCGCCCGACACCGCCATCAGCACCCGGTCTCCCACCGCGATATCGCTCACCGCGATCTTCTCCGCGCCCGCAAGCGTCTTTTGTCCGGGAGCCGTCTTCAGGATGCGCGCCGAATCTCCCACCGTCACCGTCTGCGTAGCCCCCGCATCGGTCTTCACCGTCACCGCGTTGCCGCTCACCGCGGACACTGTTCCGATCACGCGGCTTCCTGCCGTCTGCTGCGCCGCAACACCCGATGCGGCGGCCAGCAGCAGCCCCAAACACACTGCCCATCCCATCAGCTTTCGCCGCGCTGAACTCATACTCATCATTATCTCTTGTCGTACAGAGGGGATCGTCTTCCTGCACAGAGTCAGACGGCAAACCCCGCCCAAAGTTGCAGAAAGACATAGGCTTGCATACCGGATCGCGGTACCTTCGTGATCATCGGCCAGGACCCCGCCTCACCCGCGCTCAGGATATGATCGCCAGTGGCGGCCCCGACCGCTGCATCTCGCTTTGAGAATCGAGGCCGTTTCCCGTCATGGCAATTTCCGGCGCCAGCAAGAACGAGACAGTCAGGGTCGCACCCGGCGAAGGCACCAGTTATGGCAGCGCGCTGTCCATGGTCACGACTCTGTTCTTCATGTGGGGCTTTCTCACTTCGCTCAACGACATCCTCATCCCCCACCTGAAATCGATCTTCGATCTCAATTACGCCGAAGTCATGCTGGTGCAGTTTGCGTTCTTCGGAACCTATGCCCTGCTCGGCATCCCCTCCGGCAAAGTCGTGGAATGGATCGGCTACAAGCGCACCATGGTCGCCGGCCTGCTCACCATGGGAGTCGGCGCGCTTCTCTTCGTGCCTGCAGCCAAGGTGCCTTCCTACCCGCTCTTTCTCTGTGCGCTCATTGTGCTCGCCGCCGGCATCACCGCGCTGCAGGTCTCCGCAAACCCTTACGTCACCGTGCTTGGCCCGGCGCGAACCGCGTCCAGCCGCCTCAACCTCACCCAGGCCTTCAATTCGCTCGGCACTGTCATCGGCCCGTGGTTTGGAGCGCTGGTCATCCTGCGCACCGCCGGCAGCATCATCACCGACCCGAAGACGCTCTCCCCTGAAGCGTTGCGCGCCTACCGGATTCACGAGGCGTCCACCGTCAACATCCCGTACATCGCCATTGCCGTCGCTCTGGTCCTGCTGGGACTGGCAATTGCCTGGTTCAGGTTTCCGCGCATCGAGGCCACCAGCGAGATTCGGCCTTCGGAGCTTGCGCAAGTCCACGACAGCATCTGGCGCCATCGCCACGTGATCTTTGGCGCCATCGGTATCTTTGTCTATGTCGGCGCCGAAGTTTCCATCGGCAGCTTCCTCATCAACTACTTCGCGCAGCCGGAGATTGGCGGGATCGCCCAGGCCGCTCACGGCGGATCCATCCACCTGACCTCCGCCGCGCTGCTGCGCTTCCTCGCGAAAGTCCTCGGCAGCTGGGTCCCCATCTACTGGGGTGGCCTCATGGTCGGGCGTTTTATCGGATCGGGCCTGCAACAAAAGGTCAATCCCGGCCGCATGCTGAGCATCTTTGCCCTGTGCGCGGGAGCGCTGGTCGTGGTCTCGATGCTGAGCCTCAGCACCATCGCGGTCTGGAGCATCCTGCTCGTCGGCTTCTTCAACTCCATCCAGTTCCCGACCATCTTTACGCTCGGCGTCGCCGAGATGGGCCCGCTCACCGGCGAGGCTTCCGGTCTGCTGATCACCGCAATTGTCGGCGGCGCTATCATTCCCGAACTCCAGGGCATGCTGGCCGATCGCATCGGTATCCACCATGCCTTCATCCTGCCGATCCTCTGCTACCTCTTCATCGCCTGGTATGGCATCCGGGGCTCGCGCGTTCTGCAGCCGAAACCAACCGTTGCGTAACGCAAATGCTGCCTTGGCATTTCCGCCGCACGATCGAATGATCCTGGGCGCGTTGTGCTTGTTGACCCGTTACTGAAAAGGCGATAACGCCCTCGCCAATCAAGTCACCTTAACCCCCGCCCGCTCAGGTACCTGCCACATCCCCCGCAATTTTTTTCGAGCGCCCCATGCAACGGATCCACCCGCTCCGCAGAGAGTCGCTGACTTGCTCCCGCGCCGGCGTTCTAACCCGCTAACTGCTAACTCGCGACCGCGTTAACTGCTTAACTCACCGGCCTCAAACAAAGTTGAGACTCGAGTTTTGTGAACTTGGTATTCTGAACTTATAAGGTGAAAGTCGAGAAGGCTCTGCTGGGGCGGCAGGGCCTTTTCCTTTTGCCTTCGCGTGTCCGGCGAGGATCGGGTCCTCGCCGGACGGACATGGTGACTCCTCCTGTTGGTTGAGGGTTGGCCGATGCGCGTCTCTTTTGGGGGAGACGCGTACCGCCAACCCTTCTTTTTCCGGAGAGCCCCTGCGCGAAAGCGGTCGTGCGCAGCACGACTACGGTAGAAGCCCCGGCCTTCAGGCCGGGGAAATCTGGCCCTGCAATTGATCGGGCTTTAGCCCCTGAGGGAGAGTCCTTCAGGACTCAAACGGAGAACGCACATGAACGAGCAGATCACCGACGCACAGAAAACCGAACCCCACGAGAATCACCGCTGCGAGCACATCGCGCCCAGCGGCCGGCGCTGCGGGCGCTGGGCCTCCCTTGGCGAAGAGTTGTGCCATGCTCACCTGAAATACGCCGAAGCCTGCGCCGGCCGGCGCGTCGACGTGCCGCTCCTCGAGGACGAAGCCTCGATCCTCTACGTGCTCTCGCAGACCGCGCAGGCCCTCGCCACCGGCGGCATGCCGCCCGCCAATGGACACGCGGTGATCAGCGCCTGCAAGCTGGCCACGCGCATCCTCGAACTGCGCCTCAAGCAGGCACAGTGGCAGGCGAAGCACGGCGATCCCGAATCTCCGTCAGCTCAGGAACCTCCCGCAGAAGATCCGGAACCTGCCGACTCCGAATCCACCGCGCTCGACAACGACTCACCCCTGATGGCGGTCAGCGACGACGCCTCGGACCAGCCCTTCGTTCCTGCCGGACAGCGCCCCTCGGATCGCGTGCAGGCCCGCGTCGACGCTGCCGCCGCCGAGCGCTGCGCCCAGGAGGGGCCCATGGTGCGCTTCCCGCGCTTTCACCCGGAAGACCTCAAAACCCAGTGGGAACGCGGAGCCGAGAGCCCCTGGAATCGCAACCGAAACAGCTTCTGGCACAGCCGTCAGGAGAGCGACGCAATCAACCAGTGGCGCGACCAGAACCGCGACCTGGTGCGCGCCCGCCAACAGCGCATGCTCGACGAGTACTTCGGCCGCGTGAAAAAAGACGGAACACCGGCGACGCAGGGGCAGACGGAATAACAGGCGGCCGCGGCGAATAACCCACGTTCCAATTCATTTCGACGGGCCGCGGACCGTATAGCGCAGAAAGATATCCCCGCCAGCAAATCGCCGTTCCTCGACTAATTGCAGATCCAGCCGCACACCACGCGGGAAGTACGGCTTTCCACCGCCGAGGAGCACGGGGCAGATACGCATCTGGAACTCGTCGACCAGCCCTGCCTTGACCGCCTGCGCGGCAAGTTCAGGGCCTGCCACAGCGATGTCGCCTTCGGTATTTTCCTTCAGCCGGCGCACGGCCTCGGGATCGAAAGCGCGCTCGATTGTTGTCCGTGCGCTGCGCGGTTCGGCCAGCGTCCTCGAGTAAACGATTTTTCGCGCGGCCTGCCAGTTCCTCGCAAACTCGAGCGCCAACTGCGGTTGATCGGGAAGCGTGTGCGCAGTCTCCCAGTAGACCATCGTGTCGTACTCTCTTCGCCCGTACAGACAGGTGCGGAACGACGCCACGTGCGCCAGGATCCAGGCGTGCACCTCCTCGTCCAGGGGAGCGGTCCAGTCAAAGCGGCCCTGCTCGTCTTCTATGTAGCCATCGAGCGAGGTGTTCATCATGTAAATCAGCTTTGCCATGCAGGGTTCTTCCGGTGAGCTGTTGCCAGCTTATTCGTTCGCGTTGAAGCAGGGTTCGCCACGCGGCCTCTGCCACAGCCTGCGATAATACCCGAAGCGTATGCCCCGCGAGCCTGGCCTCGAAGAACTCGTTCACAGCACGATTGGCGATCCGTCGGGATTGACCGGAAAAGCCATGTTCGGCGGATGGGCCTTCCTCCTGCACGGCAATCTTCTCTGCGGAATCCGCCGCGGCAGTCTCATGCTGCGCATTGGCAGCGACAATGAAGAGTGGGCGCTGAAGATTCCCGGCGTCACGCCGGTGGTGATGCGCGGCCGTCGCATGCGCGGCTACGTCCGCGCCGACCCGGAAGCGTACGCCGACGATGCGCTCCGCCAGCGGCTCCTCGACGCCGCCGTCGCATTCACGCGCACCCTGCCGAGCAAATAGTTTTTTCAGGACTAGATCATATGCGCCCCGGCTTCGGTTCCGGTAGATGATCCCGGCCAAATCAGATACGCCAGGAGGTAGTGTGAACCGTCGCGACATGCTGAAGGGCTCGATTGCGGGAATGGCGCTGGCCGGAGCGCGATGGAAGGCCGGCGCTGGCACTGTGCCGTCTTCGTCAGAGCCGGTGGAGCGGTGGGGGGTGTTTGAGGCGAAGCTGGAAGGGCCGGCCGGCGGCAATCCGTTTGTCGAGGTGACTCTTCAGGCGGAATTCCGAGTCGGCAATCGCACCGTCGGTGTGCGCGGTTTCTACGATGGCGAGGGCACGTACCGCATCCGCTTCATGCCGGACGCCGAAGGAGACTGGAGCTACACCACGACGAGTAATCGTCCGGAACTCAATGGACGGACCGGAAGGTTCCACTGCGGGCCGCCGGGCGAGGGGAACCACGGGCCGGTGATGGTGCGTGACACCGGGCACTTCTGTTATGCCGACGGCACTGCTTATCATCCTTTCGGAACGACCTGCTATGCCTGGGTTCACCAGACGGAGCAGCTTCAGCAGCAAACGCTCGCGACGCTCAGGAGCGCCCCGTTCAACAAGATCCGGATGTGCGTATTTCCGAAGAGTTACGAGTACAACCACAACGAACCCCCTTTCTATCCGTTCCCGCGCGATGAGGCGGGCAACAACGACTTCACGCGATTCAATCCGGAGTTCTTCCGGCACATCGAAGGGCGGATTCAGGATCTGGAGGCCATTGGACTGCAGGCCGACTTGATCCTGTTCCATCCTTACGACCGCTGGGGATACTCGAAGATGCCGGCGGAGGTGAACGACCGGTATCTTCGCTATGTGATTGCGCGGTTCGGTGCGTTGCGCAACGTCTGGTGGTCGCTCGCCAACGAATACGACTTCGTGAGGGCGCTCACCGCGACGGACTGGCTTCGCTTTGCAGCCCTGATCGAAGAGGAGGACGCGGCCCATCATCTGCGCTCGATTCATCACGGGCGGGTGATGTATGACTACTCGCTGCCCTGGGTCACGCATGCCAGCCTGCAGACCACCGCGTTCGATAAAGCGCTGGAGTGGCGGGATGCATGGCGCAAGCCTGTCCTCTTCGATGAGCTCCAGTATGAAGGCGACATTCCGCAGCGCTGGGGTAACGTTTCCGGAGAGGAGGAGGCGCGGCGTTTCTGGCGGTGCATTGTGGCCGGCTGTTATGCCACGCACGGCGAGACCTATCTGAACCCGGAGGAGGTTCTCTGGTGGTCGAAGGGCGGAACGCTGCATGGCAGCAGCCCGCAGAGAATCGCTTTCCTGCGGCGCCTGGTCGAAGACGTCGCGCCCCGCGGCTTCACCGGCAGGGATTCCGACTATCTCTCCGCCGTTAGCCACGAAGGCAATATCCTCTTCTTCACCGATGAGCACCAGCCCGCGGTCTACACATTTCCGCTGCCTGGGGACGGCAGATTCCGCGCTGAGATCATCGACACCTGGGCTATGACATCAACGCCGCTACCGGGCATTTGCAGCGGCGCCACACAGCTGAAATTGCCGGGCAGGCCGCGCCAGGCTGTGCTCTTCCGCAAGGTGAGCTGAACGGGGGGCGGACACGCTGCAGGCGGCTGATTTTGGCGCTTGACGAATATCAACAGCCGGAGTTGACAATTCCCCAATTGCTGCGACAACATCAGAATCCCTGGCAATGCATCAGGGGCTTCAGACGTACGGCACACAGCTCACTGCACCCACGCTCGATCGACGGCTAACCTCCGAAGCCAACAGTTCTCCCTCAGCAATTCCTCCCCTGCAACTCGTCGAGTGAATCGGATCGCGCCCGATGCACCTGGTTTTTGCCGCCCGCAAGCCTGACATGCGGGGCGACGACGGAGGACTCAAGATGATCGCTAAACCGGACGATACGAACCAATACGTGACCGACGTCCTGAACCTCAATGCGTCTCTCGAGGCGGTGGCCACGGGGGATGATTTGCATAGGATCACAGGCGCGTTGATTCAGGGTAAGGAGCAGTACTTCGACCTGGTATTTCGCCGCCTGTCCCTGGACTTCCGCCCAAAAGACGACGCGATTCTGCTCTGGATGATGGATATTGCTCAGGCACGACTCGCGTCTCTGGAGCGGCTCCGCTACCAGAAACTCCCACAGCGCCAGAGAAATACAGCGCTCAGGAAATCACGGCATACGGGCTCATGGCTATAAATTGGGGCTTCGAACCAGGAATTCAGTGTCCAGTTTGCGCGGCCGCCGTGCGTCGTTCTCGCCGCCGCCCCGAGGAATGGCCGTTTCGGCTGCTCGGGATTCACGCGTACCGTTGTGTCGCGTGCGATCACCGGTTTCACGCATGGCCGTACGCAAAGGCGCGAACGGTGAGATGGCGCCCCCATTTTGCAGGGCTGCAGGCAAAGCTTCTGCGGATGTCAGGGCGGCTCCGCCGTTCCCCTCGCCCGGTGGAAGCCCGGCCACAAGCTGCCCCTGCAGGAGCAGGAAAAAGGCCGCCGGAAGCCGGCCGCTCGACACAGGACCACGATTCCCGCGCCGCCGGAGACTGACTCCAAACCTGACTCGAAACCTGGCGGATGCCGCCGCCATCCCTGTTCAGCGACAAGTCATGAGCGGACCGCCGCAGCCTCGGTCGGCAAGCGGTGGTCCAGCCAGCCGCTGATTCCGGCCGACATTACGCGGACGTTGCGGTATCCCATTTCGATGGCGCGACGCGCCGCGTTCGGCGCCTTGCGGCAAAACAGGTTGGAACAGTAGAAAACCAGGGGTGTATCCTTGTCGGCCGGCAGTTCAGATTCGGACCACGTCATCGGATCCAGATGAAGCGCACCGGGAACGTGGGCGCGATTCCAGCTATCGCGGGAATTGACATCGAAGCAGGCGACGCCGCCCTCGCGCATGGCGGCCATGAGCTCAGCCGGCGAAATGGTCTTCAGGCCCATGAGTCTTGCGATCATCGCCTGCACCTCCACGATCCCTGCCCCGAATGGGGTAGTTTTTACAACGGATGACGTATCTTCGGGGTCACACCCTAATGGGACTTACTGCAGTAATTCACGAAAAACAGCCTGCAAATCACTGTAGTACAAAGACTTGATCGACGCCAGCCTTTTGACAGAAAAGTATCCGCAATGGTGCTGCGCTTGCACTCACACGCAGCACCCAGTGAACTGAAAGTCCCTTGACGAGAGCCGAGGCTTGTTGTCAACAGGAGCATGGCGGATGAATACCACGACCCTGCTGGAAAAGCTAATTGAGATCGAGTGGGCGCTCCAGCGCAATAACAATGCGGCAGCCCGTGCCCTGGTCATGCAGGCCGAAGACTGCGTCCTGCAGATGGATCGGGACATGATCCGTGTTCAGACTGAAAAGGTTCACCGGGCAGCGTACTCTCCCAGCTACGCGACAGCGCCGATCGCTGCGACGGCACTCGTTGTAGCGTCGCCCGAGGCGCCGCGGTGGCGCACGATTCTCGCGGTCTTCTCGCGTATGCTCGTCACCGCGCTGCGAACCTCGCTGCAGCGGCTGCCCTCTCCGATCTAGTTTCAGCAACATCACCGATGCGCCAGGCGGCGGCCAGGCATCGCCGCCTGCTTTCGATCCTTCCCGCGAGGTGACGCACTTCAGCGTCCGGTGGGCAATGCCTTCCTCTCCCTGATGTGATCCACCACGGCGAAGAGAACCGGCACGAGCAGGTACAGGAGGATGACAAAGTACATCACCTCATTGCCCTCGCTGAAGGCCCACATTCCGCCGGAGGCGTCGCGGGTGGCGACGATCTGGGCGGTCGGTACTCCGGTGGTGAAGGACTCATAGCGGATCATGAGCGTGCGCTTGAGCACCATAGCGTTATAGGCCACGACCCAGATGAGCAGGAACGCGCAGAACTCCCAGACGCCGCGCATCGGCCAGGCCAGGTGCCGCATGAAGCGGGTATAGCGATCGGTCTCGACAGGCTCGCGGTCGTTCAGCATGGCCAGGATCGCGAAGCCCACCGGGCCCAGGATCGCCAGCGGCAGCCATCCCAGCGACCGCTTCTTCGACCGAATGACGAGCGCGCAAACCGCAAACCACAACACGCCTGCAACCGCGATCATGGACCACAGAATCGTGATCCTCAGCCGGTTCAGCAGATGCCAGTTGCGCGCGTAGTTCGGATGACCTGCCGCGAGGTCAGGATTCGTGGCACTGATGAGCACTCCCCCGAGCACGACGACTACGGGGATCAGCAGGAACAGAACCAATGCCACGAGCCATTGCTTCTTCATGATTCCCACCGCCTGGTCTTTCACTCTACACCGGCCAACACCGCCGACAGTTCACTCCCGTCCTGGCAATGTGGCTTCTTACCGAGAGCGTCAACGCGGGAGCGTGGAGCTAAGCATGACGTCAAAAGCTGCCAACAGGTGATTGCCGTTGCGCTCAACGCGTGGTAGCTTCGTATCGCATTCCGAGTAGCCAATAACCTTACGCGATCCGGCCCAGCAATATGAGTCGCAGCCTTTTCCCTGTTATCGTGCTCGCTTTCACTGCCGCGTGCTCTCCGGCCTTAGCTTCGAGTAACTGGACGCAGCCCGCTCCCGAAGAACTCAAGATGACCTCGGACTCGGCCGCGCCGGGCGCGCCGGCGGTGTATCTCTACCTCGAAGAGACAGCCGACAATGAAAGACATCGGCAGACGCTGTATGCGCGCATCAAGATCCTGACGCAGAAGGGCGCGGAGGAATACTCGGACGTCACGGTGCCGTATGAGATCGACTCCGATTACGTGAACGGGTTCAAGGACAAGGTGAGAGGGGTCGAGGCGCGGACGATCCACAGTGACGGGACGGTGATCCCGTTTACCGGCAAGCCGTGGACGCGCGAGGTCGTGCGGGCAGGCCGCATTCGCGTGATGGAGAAAGGCTTCTCCATGCCGGACGTGCAGGTGGGCAGCATTCTCGAGTACCGGTGGGTGCGCACCTATCAGGGCCCGTATCTGCCGCAGTGGTATATCCAGCAGCCGATCCTGGTGCATAAGGCGCACTACAACTTTGTAGCTGGCTCGGATCGCGCGAGCATTCCGACGTTTATCTTCCGCACATCGTTCCTGCCCGCAGGCGCACAGATCAAAAACAGCGAGATGAAGGGCTGGGATCTAACGGTGGAGAACGTTTCTCCGCTCGTCGAGGAAGAGGATTCGCCGCCGATGCACAGCATTGGATATCGCGTGCTGTTCTATGACAC
>DATGJK010000219.1:0-26737 GCA_035295245.1 Acidobacteriaceae bacterium | reverse complement strand
TGATGCGCACCCCGCATCATCGCCTCTGTCCAGTGGGGTTGATTTTCGATGAGGATGTCCCGCCCATCGAGCGGCTCTTCCGTGCCGGCGACGGGCGGCTGCGTCCGATTGCGGTCGCGCAAGCGCCTGTGTCAGCCGCCTTTTTGCACTCCCTGCGCTGCGAGCTGCTCATCGTCGCCGCAGCCCATCTCTCCCCGGATCAGATCGACGAGTTCCGCGACATTGCCGGCCAGGCGCTTGCCTCCATCGCCGTCGTGCAGAATCCGGGCAGCTGGACGGAATCGATCGATGCCGGCGGCGTGCAATTGCTTTCGGATATCCAGCCCGCCGCCAGCTGGCATTTCGCATTCGTCAAGCGCGCCGCCGATATCGTTCTCTCCCTCGTCCTGCTGGTTCTGCTCGCGCCGCTGATGCTGCTGATCGCTCTCCTGATCTGGATGGACTCGCCGGGGCCGGTGTTCTTCGTGCAGGAGCGCGTGGGAAGGAATGGGCGCCTCTTTCCCATCTTCAAGTTTCGATCGATGCACGTCACCGCCTCCGCCTACGACTGCTCTCCCACCGAGCCGCGCGATCCACGCGTTACCAGGATGGGCCGCTTGCTCAGGCGCGCCGGTCTGGATGAGTTACCGCAATTGCTCAATGTCCTGCTCGGCCACATGTCGCTCGTCGGCCCGCGACCGGAAATGCCATTTCTCGTCGAACGCTACCGTGACGAACATCGGCCGCGATTGCAGGTGAGCCCCGGCATCACAGGCCTGTGGCAGCTGAGCGCCGACCGCGCTTTGCCCATCCACGAAAACACACAGTACGACCTCTACTACATCCGTAACAGAACCCTCTGCATGGATTGGGCTATCCTCCTTCACACACTTCTCTTCGCCATCCGGGGAGGAGCATGAACGCCGCCCTGGCCATGACCGCGAAGGAGCCCATCTCAAGGGATCCGGATACCAGCCATCCGCATGTCGATGTGCTGGGGGTCAAAGTGTCCGCTGTGAACATGAGCGAGGCTGTCGAGATCGCCGAGCGCTGGATCGCCCGCGGCCGCCCCGGATACATGTGCCTCACGGGCGTTCACGGTGTGATGGAAGCTCACGCCAACCTCCAGTTCCGCCGCATCCTGAACTCCGCCGTGCTCAACGCGCCCGATGGTATGCCCCTCTCCTGGATCGGGCACTGGCAGGGACATCGTGAAATGGACCGCGTCTTTGGCCCGGATTTTATGTCTGCGATGTGCGGCATTTCAGTCGCGCTCGGCTATCGGCATTTCCTGTACGGCGGAGAGGCAGGGGTTGCCGAGTCTCTGCAATCGGTGCTCGAAAAGAGATTTCCCGGCCTGAAGGTTGTCGGCACTTACACGCCCCCATTTCGCGAGCTGAATCCCGCCGAAGAAGCCGAGTTGCTCACCAGGATCCGCACATCGAGTCCCCACATCATCTGGATCGGGCTCAGCACGCCGAAGCAGGAGCGATTCATGGCAGCCTGGCGTGAGCGTTTGCAGGTGCCCCTGCTGGTGGGCGTCGGCGCGGCGTTTGATTTCCACACCGGCCGCATTCAGGACAGCCCGCGCTGGATCAAGCGAGCCGGCCTGCAGTGGCTGCACCGGCTCATCCAGGATCCGCGGCGCTTAGCGCGTCGCTATTGGCGCACTCATCCGGCATTCCTGTGGCAGATGGCGCTTCATCGCGCGAATCGGGGCAGCCTCGCAAATCAGGAGCCGAATCATTGCGCCGCGACCACCGGCAGCGAAATGTAGCTGGCTTCGCCCGGCTCATGCCAGATCCGCTGCGTTGCTTTGACGAAATCCTGCGGTTTTGCGTTGAAGATGTTCGGCACGAAGGTTTGCGGATTGCGATCGTAGAGCGGAAAGAGGGTGGACTGTACCTGGACCATGATCCGGTGTCCCGTCTTGAACGTGTGGTCCACGTTGGGCAGCGCAAATTTGTATTCGAGAGGCTTGTTGGATGCGATCGGCTCGGGCTGCGAGAAGCTGGTGCGGTAACGGCCGCGAAATATGTCGATGCCAATCGGCAGTTCATACCCGCTCATATCCGGCTGCTCGCCCAGCGTGCCGGGAAAGGTGCCGGAGGCATCCAGCCGCGCCGACTGGTCATTGGGATAGACATCGATCAGCTTCACCACCCAGTCGGAATCGGTGCCGCTGGTTGAGGCGATGAGGTGGACGATGGGCTCGCCCGCCAGTTTCATCGGCGCGGTCAGCGGATCGGTCTCCCAGCTCAGCACGTCGGGACGGCCCTCCACAAATCGCTGGTCGGTCAGCAGCCACGTGCGCCAGCCGCTTCCTTCGCCGACCACCGGCCGCGGCCGGTAGGGTACTGGCTTCGACGGGTCGGAAAGATATTCGTCATATTGTGGCGTGCCGTCCTGCGGAGGATTGAACGACAGCTTGCCGCCCGCTTGCAGATAGAGCGGCTTCGCCGTTTCGCTGCAGCCCTCGTCGCAGCTCAGCGGCCATTTCTGGAGTGTGTCCCAGCGGTCCGCTCCGGTGTCATAGATCCACACCGGGGGCGTATCTGCCTTCGGCGAGCCGGGCTTCAGATACTGATTGAAGAACGGCAGCAGCACGTCGCGGCGCCACTGTTCGGCGGTGTCAGTGGCCCACACGAACGGACCGATGGCTCGCCCCTGACGATTCACCTGCGAGTGAAACCATGGGCCTATAACCAGGTAGTTCATGGTGTTGCTGGTGTCCTGCGGCTCCCACGCGCGGTAGCTGTGGTTCGCGCCGTACATGTCCTCCTGATCCCACTCACCCTGCTCCCACATGGTGGGCACGGTCAGTTTGGTTTTGCCGATCAGCTTGTCCAGCGCCTGCGCCTGCCAGAAACCGTCGTAGCTCGGATGGTCGACGATGTCTTTCCAGAAGGGCAGCTGGTCCATATCGCGGGCGCGCGCAAAATCGCCTGCCGTGCCGCCCTCAAGAAGGTTGGTGTAGTCGTCACCCGGATGCGGGACCATCACGCCGCGCCCGCGACGGGTGGTCTGCTCCATGACGTAGTCGATGTTCGGCTGGCGAAACGCGCCGTAATGGAACCAGTCGTCGCCCATCCAGCCGTCAACCATCGGGCTTTCCGGCGCGGCAACTTTCAGTGCGGGGTGGGCATGCAGCAACGCCATCACCACGGTAAACCCCTCGTAGGAACTGCCGATCATCCCCACTCGCCCGTTCGATTCGGGAACGTTTTTCACCAGCCAGTCGATCGTGTCCCACGCATCGGTCGTGTCGTCGGCGCCGCTGTTGTTGTACCCCGAGCCGAGCGGAGGCGGAGTCATCAGGTAGGGTCCCTCCGAACCGTACTTGCCCCGCACGTCCTGATAGACGCGGATGTAACCCGCGCGCACGAAGTCGCGATCGGCGAGCGGCAGCGCGTCGATCAGATGATCGGCGTCCGGCGTCCCGACGTGATGTGCCGCGTCGTAGGGCGTGCGGGTCAGCACGATGGGCAGATCGTGCGCACCCTTTGGGATCCAGATCACCGTGTAGAGTTTCACCCCGTCGCGCATGGGGACCATCGCCTCGCGCCTGGTGTAATCGCGATCTGCGGACGGGGGCTTGTAATTCGCGTTCAGATCGTCGGTGTAAGGCTTCTGCTGTGCCGGTGCGGCAGGCGCCATGGCGGCCGCGGCGGCAAGACTGAGAGCGAGTGCAGTCATCGCAAACTTCATGAACTCTCCATTCACAACCAGATTCGCAAAGAAACCCTGAGCTGGTCACGCCTCCTCGTCCGGAGGTCCTCCTGCCCCAGCCAGATCCTGGGGCCTGACCTTCTCCACGTTGAATCTGCCTGCGCGCTCGCGCATGGTCTTCAAAACCTCTTCGAGCGGAGGCGGATCACCCTTGATCCAGCGCAGCGGGTTGATGCGCGCGACCACGAAGGAGCGCAGATACGGACTCACCAGGCCGCGCTCCTTCAGCTTCTTGACCGCAGCGGCCACTTTCTCCTCGAGGTCCAGCACCATCGCGGCGCGTTTCTCATGCGCCTTGAGAGCCGTGCGCAGCGGATCGTCGGTGAAGCTCTCCAGTCTTCGCAGAACGGGATGGTAGACGCCCCCGCCGAACCGCGGCAGTTTCTCGTAACAGACGCCGAGTGTCACCAGTGCGGATTCGTCCAGATAGAAGGCAAATTGCGATTCGGGCCGGGTGGCATCCTCTTCCACGAGGCCCCGATAAATCCGGATCACCTCCAGCGCTCGTTCCTTCAGGTTGTGGGCTTTTTCGGTGTTGAGCGCAAGGATCTGCCAGGCGATTTCACGATCTGCTGCGACCAGAGCCGTGATCGACCGCGCTCCAAGGCGGCGCATGGCTTCCAGCCGATGACGGCCGTTCGGGGTCCAGAATCCGCCATCCGGAGCCGTGACAGCGATGATTGGATCAAGAAAACGCCCGGTTTTATTGATGACATCCGCCAGGCGCTTGTGGTGCGTATCCGAAAGATCCCGCTGAAAGGGAGTTGGTTCAACCGCCCCGATTGGCAAAACTGCCAGCAGCAGGGGATGCCCGGCGAGCGGCTCTTTGTACGATCCGACGACACAACCGCCGGCTTTTTCGATGGCATCGGCAACAGCGCCCGCGCTCCCGCCAGGAGTGTCGAGACGGCATTCGCCCGCAACCAGACCCCGGGTACCGGGTTTGGCCTTACGAGGACGCCGCCGCGCTGGTGCGCGCTTGACCATAGTCGAGAATCATTCTAGCGGTCACGCCTCCGACGCTCCGGCGACTCCAGCAGTGCAAGCAGGCTTGTCGGTTTTTTTGATCCCATAAAACAAATGCGGTTGCCATTACTTACCCATAAATGTTTTTGGTGGCAGAATGTGCTTCTGCCCCTTTCTTCCCCACGGTTCAGAGCGCTGAGGCCCAAAACAAATCCGGGGGATTTCTATGCTTTCCACTGCGTGGTTCTGGATTCGTGTGCTCAGTTTTGTGCTGGGAATCGGCGCGCTCTGGGTCGGTCTGTATCTCATGAAAGATGACGATCAGTCAGGCCTCAGATTAGTGTCGGGTGGCGCTGGTATCGTTCTCCTGGATTTGGCCGCGACGTTCTGGCCCTTGTGAATTTCGCGTTTCCGGGAGAATCCAATGATCGATGCGTCCAATCGAAGTGCAGACTTGTTGGCCGAAGCGCTGCAACTGGCCATTTCACTGGACTCGTTTACGACGTTTGACTGGGCAGAGACGATCGGCCCGGCGGTACTGAACGGCAGTGAGAAATTAAGAGAACTGGAGCGGCGACAGGAGTCGCTCACCGTGAGCGGCACCGATGAGGCGACTCTCGGATGGGTTCTGGAGGCCATCCATGGGAGGCTGATCTTCCTGGATCGCCTGTATACGGAGGTTTCGCCGCCGCATCCCGCGAAGATACGTCCGGGAACGGTGCGCGAGCCAGGGGAGGTAAACGGCGAGTGTGGTCATCTCACTACACCCACCTAAAAACAATGAACTCGTGCTGGACAAGTCTGTTTTTGGCACGTATTCTTCTGCGCCTGGGCCCTCGCCAGGAGAATTGACGGGATCCCCCCATGGGGAAGTGTTCTGCATTAAGCGCAGAACACCCGCATGCCTCGTTCCGTCCCTTTAGCTGGATTTCTGTTGTCTGGGGAAGACCTTACAACCCAGCTTTGCGTTTGATGGCCGGCATTTTGGCCACGCACTGGTATCCCCCAGGGAGATCTCTGAATGAAATCGGATAGACTTTTGAAAGCCGCCGCTGTGGCGCTTTCCATTTCCGGCATGGTCGCGCTGGTGGGGCTGCAACTTCCCTCGACCAAAGCGCACGCCCAGGACAAGGATCGGGACAACGCGCAGTCGGAAGCATCGGAAATCGCCATCGGCTGGCGTATCGCTCCTTCCTTCATCAACGCGCGCGGCAAGGACCCCGCGCTGGTTGGATTGGGAAGCTTCATCGTCAATGCGCAGGCGGACTGCAATGGCTGTCATACGTCCGATCCGGCGAATGAATACAAGGTCACAAACAATCCGTATTTCCTGTCGCCTCCGAACGTGGGTCCGGCAGCCTACAACCAGGAGAATTATCTGGCTGGCGGTCAGAACTTCGGTCCCGTAGGGCCGGGAATCGTGCGCGACCCGAACAGCCCGCTGTATGCGGGGCCGGGGTTCGGCCCGAACATCATCAGCCGCAACCTCACCCCCGACAACACCGGTCTTCCCGAGGGCGGCAATGATCTGCAGACATTCATGACCATCCTGCGCACGGGACACGACTTCGATAAGGTGCACCCGATTTGTGGAGGAGCCGTTACGGACAATTGCTACTCGGCTCCGGTCAACGGGGCTGTGCTCCAGGTGATGCCCTGGCCCCTGTACCGGCATATGACGGATCGCCAAATCCTCGCGATCTGGACGTATCTCAGCACGGTGCCCTGCAACGCGCACAACGATGCGCTTGGAGCGGCTTATCCCTGGCTGAAGAATAATTGCTAGCGACTCGCGCGGCGAGGTTGGGAGACCGGGCTTCAACCCGGTTTCCCCAACCGCGCTCCCACCATTTTCAGTTGATCGGAACTAATGCAGCATCAGTTCGCGCACGCGGCTTCGATAACCGCGGCTCACTGCGATCTGCTGGCCATCGCGAAGCACAATCACAGGCTCGTCCACGTCGGTTTTCGCAAATTCCTTCACATACTGCAGGTTGACGACGAACGAGCGATGCACCCGCAGAAAGAGTTCCGGATCCAGCTTTTCAGTCAGATGCGTGAGCGTCTCGCGCACCAGGTGCGTCTCCGCGCCGGCACATAGCCGAACGTAATTCTCCTCTGCCCCTACCCACCGGATTTCAGAGACAGGCAGAAAAACG
The DNA here is from genome assembly GCA_035295245.1 of Acidobacteriaceae bacterium. Classification (GTDB taxonomy): domain Bacteria; phylum Acidobacteriota; class Terriglobia; order Terriglobales; family Acidobacteriaceae; genus Palsa-343. The sequence goes on along the minus strand of DATGJK010000219.1, from coordinate 19,904 downwards.
ATACGGCCGCGCGACTTAAAAACAATCCGTTTCAGGAAGGAACCGGATTGCTGCTTGCCGGCCGAGACCGCTACCGGCCGGCGGATATCGTCGATCTGCCGGCGCGCCCGTCCCACCGCTGTGCGCAGGCGCTCGGCGGTGAATGGCTTCAGCAGGTAATCCACCGCGTCCACCTCAAACGCGCGGCTCGCGTAATGATCGTAGGCGGTCGTGAAGATGATCGATGGGGGAATGCTGCCGTGCTCGCCCAGACCGCGCAGAATCTCAAAGGCATCGGCTCCCGGCATGCGGATATCGAGGAAGAGGATGTCGGGACGCGCGAGCCGCACCAGTTCCATGGTCTCCGCAGCCGTGGCGCTCTCGCCAATGATGCTGACGTCGGATTCCGCTTCCAGCAGAAGCCGCAGCTTATGGCGGGCAAGGATTTCGTCGTCCGCGATGGCAGCCCGGATCATAGGCTCACCTGCCCCGGTATTTTTGGATATTGGACTCGCTACGCCTTCCATCGGAAGCATGAAAATTTGCACCTGCTCACGTAAAGGAGAATCGCAATTGAATCTCCGGAGGAGAATGCGGCGAAGTGCTGTGTTTCCTGTCCGGAGTCGGACACCTTCATCCGCTGATCTGTCCGGAAGCGCAAATGACCGTCCGCTGCCGGACACTTTGCGGAGCTTCTGAAAGGCGGATGGGAGGATGTGATCCGGTGGTCTGGCGCGAGCGCCGCCCGGTCAGCGTGACAGCATCTGGGTAATACGCGACCGATACCCGCGGCTGACGGGCAGACGCTGCCCATCCTGCATCAGAACGAAGGACTCGCCATCCGCGCCTTCTCTTCGGATTTCCTTCATGTAGCGCAGGTTCACAATCGTGGACCGGTGCACGCGGATGAACGACTCGGGGTCGAGACGAGACTCGAGGCGGGCCATTGTTTCGCGCAGCAGATGGCTTTCCCTGCCGGTGGAGATGCGAACGTAGTTTTCCTCCGCGCCGATCCACTGAATATCCGCGACCGGCAGGAACAGAATTCTCCCCTTCGATTTGAAGACGATGCGGTTGATGTATCGGCCTGCCGGTTGCTCAGCGGCTCCGCTTTCCCGCGAACCCGCAATGCTGCTGCGCGCGCGGCGCAGCGCCTGAGTGAGCCGCTCCTGCGTGAACGGCTTCAGGATGTAATCGACGGCATTGATCTCGAAGGCCCGCAGAGCATACCGGTCATAAGCCGTCGTGAAAATGATGCTGGGGAGACGCGCGTCGGCCAGCGAGGCCACCGCCGAGATGATGTCGAACCCATCCATATCCGGCATCTGGATATCGAGAAACAGCAGGTCGGGGTTCGAGAGCTGCACCAGGTCGATCGTTTCCTCGGCGCTCCCGCTCTCGCCCACGATCTCGATGTCGCTTTCCCGGGCAAGAAGCAGCCGCAGTTTCTGGCGCGCGAGGATTTCGTCATCCGCGATGAAGGCCCTAATCGGCATAGCTTTGACTCACAGCACCCGGCCGGGATCCTGAGCTGATTTCCAGCGGCAGCAACAGGATGGCCTGCACCTCGCCCTCGGAGCGCTCCTCCAGCGTAAAGCTCTGCTGGTTTCCGTAATGGAGTTCCAGACGGGAGCGTACGTTCGCGATGCCAACGCCTTTTCCCCGGTTCTGGCCTCTGCCCAGCCCCCGGCCCGAATTGCGCACGCACAGACGCAGCTTGCCTTCGTGGCTCTGCGCTTCGATGCCCACGTAGCCCTCGCCGACCGTCCTCGCAACGCCATGGATATAAGCGTTCTCGACCAGAGGCTGCAGGATCATGGTCGGCACCAGCGCATCCAGCACCTCCGGCTCGATCGCCACGTAATGATGAACGGTGCGCGGAAAGCGCATCCTCTGAATTGATAAATAGAGCTGAACGAATTCCACCTCTTCGCTCAGAGAGATCAGCCTGGCGTCGCCGCGATCGAGGCTCATGCGCAGCATGCTGCTCATGCGCTCCAGCATCACGTCGGCGGAGTCCACGTCGGCGCGCATCAGGCTGGAAATGCTGTTGAGCGTGTTGAAGAGGAAATGTGGATTCAGCTGCATGCGAAGGGCGCGCAGCTGCGCGTTGGTCAGCTCCGCCATGATCAGATTGTCTGCGTTCTCTTTTTCACGAAGCCGCTGATAATATCCGAAGGCTCGCAGCAGCCCCACGGCCAGCCAGAAGATCACCAGATTGTTGATGAACTCGTTCTGCTCATAAAAACTGAATGTCTTCCACCAGGTCTGATGGGCATGGTTCAGAAGGCCATGAGGGAAAAAGGCCGACCAGATCGCCTCCTCAAGCACCGAAGCCAAAAGGCTCAGCGGAAGCAGCCGCCCAATGACGCTGGAAAGCTTCCCCTCCTGAATAAAGAGCTGCAGCTTCCACCAGACCAGCTGGGTGATGACGCCCCAGATCAGAAAATGCAGTTCATCCGCAAACATGATCCTGCGGAACGGAATGGTATAGCCCATCAGACGAACGGCGGTATAGTCCTGAAAACCAAACAGCGCCCCCAGCAGCAGCCATCCCGCCATGAACGCGGGTGGACGCATGAAAAAAGGCTTCTCCGGATTGTTATGCCTGTCGACTGGCTGCAGCACTGGCCTCCCACGGGTTTCAGTTCAGCGTCGTCAGTGAGAGCGGCTCACGAATTTCTGCAAGAGGAAACGCCTGGTTCCGGAAGCGGTCCCCGAAAACGAAAGTAATTTTCGCTCCATATTGTTTTACCCACGCATCGGCTTGCTGTTGTTGCTGCGCCTGGACGGCAGCATCCAGCGCGGCCCGGCCCTCGTCCAGATCGTGCGCCACCAGCTTCTCGGCTTCTGCTCCCCCCTGGCCGGCGGCAATCAGAAACCAGCGAAACGCCTCGGCCTTATCGGCGGTCCGGCCCTTCCCATCGCGCGCCATAATTCCCAGCAGAACCGACGAGCGCCAGTATCCGGCCCGCGAGGCGGTCACCAGAGCTTTTTCCGCTTCGTCCGGCTTTTGCGGCAACTGGGGGTGGTAGACCAGAACCAGACCGAGCGAGTGCATCGCGGGCACGAATCCGGCGTGAGCCGACGATCGAAAATAGGCAGCCGCGCGGGCCAGGTCGCGCGGGTGATCGGCGGTCGACGACTCGAGCAGGCCCATATCGAATTCACCTTCCGCATTATGCTGGCGAGCCGCCCTGGCGAACCATTTCGCTGCCAGAGAGTGATCGATATTTACTCCCATTCCCGTGTAGTACGCAATGCCCAGATAATCTTCTGCCATGGAATTTCGCTTCGCCGCGAGATCCTGCAGCATGTGCACGCCGAGCGCGGCATCGCGCGCGACCCCCTGGCCCTGCATGTACATCACCGCCAGATTCAGCTTCGCCGGCTGGTAACCGGAACCGGAGGCGCGTGCAAACCACTTGAATGCCTCAACATCGTCCGGCCGCACGCCGACTCCGGTGAGATACAGGAAGCCGAGCATCGTCTGGGCGGAGGGATCGCCCGAATCCGCGGCCTTTTTGTACCAGTAAGCAGCCGACTCCGCACTCTTCGGAACGCCTCGCCCGGCCATGTAGTCACCGGCAAGCTGCAGGTCATGCTGCGCCGCTTCGCTCCTCAGCGGCGGATCAACCGGGGCAATCAAGGGTTCGTTGAGCGTCGGATAGACCGGTCGAAAAGTCTGACTGGAAGCTCCCACAACAGGAATCAGCAGGCAAGCTCCGATTTTTGCAATTCCGGGGATGGTCATGGAGGAATCTCCTGCGTTGCGATAAAGCCCCGATGGGCAACTGTCATTGTGACGAATCTGTAAAGGGTCATCGCCGCGTTTCGTCCCTGCGCATGAGCGCTGCCACCCCGGCCTCACCGTCACTGATCCCCGGAAATTGCGGCTAATCACAAAAGAGGCATCGTCGCGAATGCAGGACACTTTGTTTTTGCCTGGTGAACAGCGCCGAACTTGCAGCGGCTGATGCGAGGCGAAGAAATGCATTTGGCGAACGCGAGCTGGGTCGCTCTCGAAGCCACTTCTCCTACGGCTTTCTGGAGCCTCTTGTACGCACGCGGCGCGTGGTTTTCAGGAAAAGTTGCGTCTCGCCACACGTCTTTTCACCGCCCGTCACTGAAACATCCGCGTTGGTCACAGATTCGAATTCCCGTAGTTGCCGCTCCCCGAATCTGCAGAATCCCGAAGAGGCCCCACGCCGCGCGTTCGCGACGATTTTTTTGCCCCAGCCACTCGTCTCTGCGCCGTCGCCGCCCGCACCTGCGCCGATGCAGTTCGTCACAAATGCCCGCTGCGCGACCCAGGTGGCTACGCGGCTGCACTGTCCCGCCACAAGCCAGTGACGAAAGTCGCGAAGGAGCGAATCGGATATCAATTCCGGCGTCTTGCCTCAGAAACGGCGCGCCTTATCCCAATCGCCACCGAGGGACGAACGCAAGAGATGCCGATTCGCTCCGCTTTCAGGGCCGGCCGTCGCGCACTGGTGCTCGAACGCCTGGAGGGCATATGAGTCTTCGCTTACGCCAAAGCTGCTTGTTGCCTGCTGTGATTCTGATCGCGATGCTGATCTGTGGCGCTTCCCGAGCCGCAGCGCAGAACGTCTTTGCTGCCGTTCACGGCACCGTCACCGATACCACGGGCGCTGTCGTCTCCCACGCTCAGGTCACCATCACAAACGTGAGCACCGGCATTTCGGTGACGAAGACGACTGACGACAGGGGCTATTACATCGCTCCGCAGCTGCCGTCGGGAGGCCCGTACACCGTCGTCATCACCGCCACCGGTTTCGCCAAATTCCAGAGTGCCGGCCTGACACTGAACGTGAACGACAATCGCGAGGTCGATGCCAGCCTGCAGGTCGGCGGCACGGCTCAGACGGTGCAGGTGAATGCAAGCGCGGTGCAGGTCGAGACCTCCGATACACAGCTGAAGCAGACGGTCACTTCCGATCAGCTGGAGCAGATTCCTCTCGAGGGCCGCGATCCCGCCGGCTTCGGGAAATTCCAGCCAGGCGTCGTGGAGTCCTCCGATCGTTTCGGGAGCTTCTCCAGCAACGGCAGCCAGTCGCCGCAGAACTCATTCCTGCTGGATGGAACCGATATTAATGACGGGCCGCTCCAGGATGAGGGCATCCAGGTGAACCCCGATGCTCTCGCCGAGACCGATCTGCTCACCAGCACCATGAATCCGGAGTTCTCCCGCAATTCCGGACAGGTGGTGAACGAGGTCATCAAGGCCGGAACGAATCGCTTCCACGGAAATGCATTCGAGTACTATCGCGACACTTTCCTGACCAACGGCAACTATTTCTCGAAGACGCGCCCCGTCTTCCACCAAAACCTCTATGGCGGGACGCTGGGCGGCCCGGTGCTGCACAACAGGTTCTTCTTCTTCACCGGCTATCAGGGATTTCGCAACACGTCAGCCGCGACGGCTCAGCCGCTGACCATGAGCCCCGCGAATTTCGGAGGCGATTTCAGCGACGACGTTAATTTCGTCACCGGCTTCAATAACGGCGGGCTCTCCTCGAATCCCATTCCCTTCAGCTTTGGCTCCTGTGCGGCAGGCGAGGCGTGGTCGGACTGCTTCCCCAACGGCGCGGTGAGTATCCCGCAGACAGACTGGGACCCGATCGCCGCGAAAATTGTCCGTCAATTCATTCCAAAGCCCAACAAGACGATCCCGGTTCCGCTCTCCGAGAGCCCCGCAGGCGCTCTGTACGAATACAACTTCAACGCCGGCGTCCGCGCAGTGCAGGATCAGGGAATCGTCCGGCTCGATTACACGCCGACCACGCGCGATTCCATCTGGGCATCGACCGTGGTCCAGTCCAGCCCTTCAACGAATGACCTCACCTTTGGCGGCGGCAGTTTCCCGGGATTCGCCAGCAAACAGTCGGAGCATTTCAAAATCTTCAGCGCGTCGTGGACGCACACCTTCAGTCCCACGCTGCTCAATGAACTGCGGGGCGGATATTTCCGCTTCAACTTTCATGACGTTGAGCCGACGACGATCACGAGTCCCAGTTCCTACGGCTTTGCCATCAATCCGGATATCCCCCAGGCCGGCCTGCCATACATGTCCCTCGCGGGCTTGTTCAATCTTGGCTTCAGCTTCGAAGGCCCACAGCCCCGCAAAGACACGAACCTGACCCTGGCCGACAACTTCAGCATCGTTCGCCATGGGCACTCGCTGAAGTTCGGCGCGTCTTATGAGCAGTTCCGGGTCGACAATCCATTTGCCTACCTGAACAACGGCTTCTACCAGTACGCAGGCGGCACCGGCGGCGGCGGAACCTTCAGCTCCGGCGATCCACTCCTCGATTTCGTGATGGGCATCCCCGATCTCTACGAACAGACCAGCGACGGCTTTATCAATGCGATCGCGTCGGAACGGTATGCCTACGCTCAGGACAACTGGAAAGTAAGCAAGTCGTTCACCCTGAACTACGGCATCGCCTGGGATATCGAGCAGCCGAACCAGAACCGGCAGTTTGGCGGCCGCGGCATTGTTTGCTGGCAAAACAGCAGCGCCACTTCCAGGGTATTTCCCGGCGGCCCTCCGGGACTGACGTTCCCTGGGGATCCGGGCTGCAACTCCGCCGGGTCGCCTACGATGCACTACGACCACGTTGGGCCAAGGATCGGCTTCGCGTGGTCTCCGGAATCAGGCCCCTCACGCCTCATCGGGACGCCGGGCGCGCATGACTTCTCCATCCGCGCGGGATTTGGTGTCTATTTCAACCGCGATCAGGAAGAGCAGACGCTGCAAAACCTGGTCGATCCACCTTTCCTCTATATCTCCACCGGAGCAGGGGATTTCGGCGGCAGTCCGGCGTTCGGCAATCCCTTTGCCGATGTGGCGGGGCGCGGCTCGGAGCCAAACCCGTTCCCGTACCATCTGCCTGCATCCGGCGGCAATGTGGACTGGAGCATCTATAACCTGCTGCGCATCGCGACCTTCGATCGCAATTACAACGTGCCCTACACCTATAACTTCAATCTGAACATCCAGCGCTCCCTGCCTGGCAGCATCGTGGCGCAGATTGGATACGTAGGCGCACAGGGTCGCAGGCTGGCCAGCTGGCATGAGGGCGACCCCATCACGCCTGCGGGTCATGCCGCCTGCCTGGCCGGCGCGGTGCCGCCCGGCTTCCCGTCGAGTTTCGCCTGCAATACAGCGCTTGCGGGATCGATCCATGAGTATTTCCCGCAGTTCACGGCGCAACCCGCCATCGTGCCCGGTACCGGCAACGGCGCTCTTCCCTTCCTGCCCAACGGACTGCCCTGGTACGCGAGCATCGGCGCGCAGGACACCGAAGGCACATCCAACTACAACTCGCTGCAGGCCAGCCTGGTCAAAGCGCCGAGCCACGGGCTGCAGTTCTCACTGGCCTATACCTACGCGCATGCGCTGGATAGTGGCTCCGGCTATGAAAGCGTCACCGGCGGAGATACGGGCTATGGGAATGCCGGACGCGTCTACATCAGCACGCCGGGCTTCCAGTACCTGAACTACGGCGACTCCGACTACGACGCCCGTCACCGTCTTGCGGGAACCTACATCTATACCGTGCCGATCACCGCGGCCATGCGTTCGCATCTGCTGCTGCGCGAAGCGCTCTCCGGATGGGAAGTGGCCGGAGTCACCGCGCTCCAAACCGGATTCCCAGTCGCCGTCTCCATGGGTCAGGACCGCTCGCTTTGGTGCGATGGCTTCAGCTACTTCGGCTGCGGCGACGTGCCGAACACCTCCAGCTTCCGCATCAAAACCTTCAATCCGCGGAAGAGCTCGACGAATCAGTGGTTCGATACGGCTCCATTCAGCCCGGAGCCGATCGGCACCTATGGAAACGTCAAGCGGAACTTCTTCCACGGTCCCGGATTCAACTACACCAACCTGCAGCTTTCGAAGAATCTGCCCCTCAACGAGGACGGCACCCGTTATGTGCAGTTGCGTCTCGAGGCGTTCAACGCCTTCAACCATGCAAACTTCGCGCCGCCGGACGGGAATTTCTCCAGCCCGACCTTTGGCCTGATCAACAGCGTCATTCAGTCGGCCGAGCCTAACGCGGATCCCCAACCAGGAAGAGCTATCCAGCTCGCGGGCAAATTCTATTTCTGATCGACAATTCCTCCGATCAGCGGGGCGCTTCGCGCGCCCCGTCTTCTTACCACCCGACTTCCGATTTCTGGAGCGGATCGTGATGCTTCCGTCCTGATTTGCATAGGTAAAAGGCTGGGCACTTTGACCCTCAGGGGAGCTCCGCCGATTGACTCCGCAGTTTGGCCACGCAACGGCGCCGTTCGTCTCACGGGAACGCTGCCCGTCACATTCAACGCTGTTTCAGGCCCGCCGGAGCGCAAACTGCTCCTGACGGTGCTGGAGAAATCGCACGTCATGAGCACACAGAGATACTTAACCGGCGAGCTTCTGCGCAAGGGCCGCGCCAACCAGTCGAGTTCAGCGCGATGGGATGTTTCCATCGACGTCAGTATCGACGCGGAACCTCGTTCGGTCTTCTATGCATGGACGATGCCCGAGTATCTCGAGACATGGCTGCGCCCTCCTGGCTGCCGGGCCGCTTCTGTGATCGAAAAGCCATCGGGATTCTCGATTCAGTTCTCCGGTGACGACCTGGTCATCGTCGATGTGTCCTGGAATATCAGCCGCGTGGATCAGATGGAAATGATCTGGAACGTGGAAGGGAACACTTCGGCGGTCAGTATCCGCCTGCAGCCCGGCACCGGCAGAACGATCCTGCACCTGCGCCATCGCTGCCTCGCCTCTGTGGAATCCAGCATTTGGCACGGACATCTGTGGACCTCATCGCTCGAACGGCTCGCAACCTTAATCGAGCATCCTGGTGCGGCGGAAAATCACGGCCGCGCCCGCATTCGTGCGATCTCGAGCCTGCACCGCGGCGGCGTGGCAGGGCAGCTCCACACATCGCTGCAAGCGGCCGGGCAGCATTGCACAGGCAGCGATGGTGCCGATTCCCGACGTCTTCGCGCCTGAATCGCAATCGCGCATCGGTTATTAAACGACAGGGCTCCTAACGCCGACCGCCTCGGCACCGCGTCAGGCCAACTCAACAGCGATCTTCTTCGCCTCGCGATCCAGCTCGACAATCCGGAAATTGCGTACCTGCCCGCCGCGCAGCGGATCCGTCTTAACGGCGGCGCCTGCGCCACCTTTCCACTTCGCCTGCAGCAGTGAGGTGAGCGAGGACAAATCCGCTCCGCCTGCTCCGACCGTCTCCACGTCGGCGCCTTCCTTCAAACGGCAGGGCGCGTGGATGCCTTCGCCCAACTCGACCGTTGCCGATCCGCCAGACACGTCGATCACGCGTCCCGACACGCTATCGCCGACCTTGTGTTCCGCCAGATATTCGTCCAGGCTCGTGGGCACCAGCTGCTTCATGCTCAGCTTTGCCTGGCGCTTCTCCGGATCGATGGCCAGCACCTGCGCGCGCACCACCTGCCCCACCTTCAGCGCATCCTGCGGATGCGCCAGCCGCCGCTCCGCCGTGATCTCGCTGATGTGCACCAGGCCTTCCACGCCTTCCGCCATGCGCACGAACGCTCCGAATTTCTCCAGCTTCGTGATCGGACCCTCGACCGCCGATCCGGCAGGAAACTTCTTCGCCGCATCCGCCCACGGATCGCCCAGCGCCTGCTTCAGTCCCAGCGACATTCGCCGCTCCGCCGGATTCACGGAGAGAATGACCGCCTCCACCGTGTCGCCAACTTTCAAAATGTCGCTGGGCCGCCGCACTTTCTTCACCCACGACATCTCCGATACGTGGATCATCCCCTCGATCCCCGGCTCCATCTCAACGAATGCGCCGAAGTCAGTGAGCCGCGTCACCCGGCCGGTTACGCGTGCGCCGGCCTTGTAGCGATCGGCCGCCGTCTCCCACGGCTCGGGTTGCAATTGCTTCAGCCCGAGTGAAATGCGGCGCGTCTCGTGGTCGATCTTCAGCACCTTCACTTCAACCGTTTGTCCCTGCTGCACCACGTCCTCAGGATTCGCCACGCGGCTCCACGCCATGTCGCTCACGTGCAGAAGCCCGTCGATGCCACCAAGGTCGACAAACGCGCCGAAGCTGGCGACGCGGCTCACCGTGCCACGCACCACCCCACCCTCGCGCAATGCAGCCAGCTGGTTCTGTCCGGCCGCCAGCGCTTCTTCTTCCAGCACAGCCCGCCGGTCCACGATCACGTTCTCGTCGGCAACGTCGAGCTGCGTGATGCGGCAGGTGATCTCCTGCCCAACCAGCTTCTCCATCTCCGAGGCATCGCGCGTGCCGCTGCGTGACGCCGGCAGAAAGGCTCGCACACCCACGTCCACGCTCAGGCCGCCCTTGACCACTCCCGTCACCGTGCCGGGAATCGTCAGCTTCTGCGCGAAGGCTTCCTCGAGCTGCGTCCAGTCGCGCGGCTGCGCCACCCGCGCCAAGGACAGCACGTAGTAACGCTCCTCATTCCGCCCCTTCACCGAGACGTAGAACTTGTCACCGGGCTTCACGCTCTCCGCGTTATCCCGGAAAGCCGTCCTCGGCAGCATGCCTTCCGTCTTGTAGCCGATATCGAGGTAGACGGCCTCGGGCCCAACGGAAATCACGGTTCCCGCCAGCTGCTTCGCGCCCGGCTCGGGACGATGGCTCTGTTCGAACTGCGAAAGCAGCTCGCCAAAGGATTCCGTTGATTCGGCGGGAACAGAAGATTCAGTCTGCGTGGATTCTGGTTCTTCCGCGGGCAGCGGTCCGGAGCGCGTCTCGTCAGTCATAGGGAATATCCATATTCTTTCATGCGCCCCCTCGGCTCTGCATGCGCGCGCAAACCCACGCGTGTTTCCGGATCGGTGCACCATGGCTCCGCCGCAGTTTGTATATTGAAGGGTTGTGTCCGCTCCTGTGTACGCTCGTCGCCGCTTCATGTCGCTGATGCTTGCGGCCCCCTCGTGGGGATCTGCATTCCTGGCCCGCGCGGAGTCTCATGCGCAGGCCCTGATCACCGACTTCGGCGCCGTCGCTGATGCCGCCACGGTGAACACCAGGGCCATTCAGGCCGCAATCGACCATCTGGCGAGGCGCCGCGGAGGAACGGTCGTGATCCCGCGAGGCGTCTTCGTGAGCGGGGCCCTCTTCTTCAAACCGAAGGTGAACCTTCACCTCGAGGCGGATGCGGTGCTTCGATGCTCGACCGACATGACCAATTTCCCGGTCCAGCGCACCCGCATCGAAGGGCACTTCGAGGAAAAATTTAACCCGGCCCTGATCAACGCGAGCCACTGCGACGGCTTTCAACTCACCGGTGAGGGAACGCTCGACGGAGCCGGCCGCCCCATCTGGGACCTGTTCTGGAAGCTCCGCAATGCGGCTCCCGATCCGAGGAACTTCCCGAACATCGGCATTCCTCGCGCTCGTATGGCGTTGATCGAAAATTCGCGCGGCGTGAGGATTGAAGGCGTCACGTTCAGGGATTCCCAGTTCTGGAATCTCCATCTCTACAACTGCGACGGCGTCGACGTGCGCAACGTACGCTTCCAGGTGCCGGATGACTACCGGCAGGCCCCCAGCACCGATGGAATCGACATCGACAGTTCCCGCAACGTTACCGTCGACGGCTGCTTCTTCTCCGTCACGGACGATTGCATCGCCTGCAAGGGCTCCAAAGGGCCGCACGCGATGGAAGACCGGGATAGTCCGCCGGTGGAGCACATCCATGTGCGCAATTGCGTTTACAAGCGCGGCGGCGGCGTCCTGACCCTTGGCAGTGAGGCCACAGTCGTTCGCGATGTCGTCGTGGAGAACTGCAGAATCACCGGGCACGTGCGGGTCGCAACCCTGAAGCTGCGGCCGGATACGCCTCAGCATTACGAAGACATCACGTTTCGCAACATCACATCCGAGTCCGAGGCCGGACCGATCCTCTCCGTTCAGCCCTGGTCGCAGTACGCGAACCTGCAGGGCGCCGCACCGCCCAAATCCGTCGTTCGTAACCTGAGCCTCATCGGCGTCAGAGGTCACTTTGCTGCCTTCGGCACGATCAGGCCCAACCCGGGTCAGACGGAGATCAGCGATATTCTCCTCAGAGACTTCGATGTCGTGCTTCAGCAGGACAAGCTGGCCGCTTCCGGCGTCACAGGTCTCAGGTTCGAACACGTGATTGTGAACGGCCAGCCGCAATCGCCCTGAGGCCGCAGACACTGTGATCCGCGACGACGCTCACTGCTCCCGCGAAAGCAGCGTGCCGAGAAAGAAGTACGTCGGGATGAGGAACGCGACCTACAAACAGCATTTCGACCCATGAATCGCCCCGCGCTCGCGGGGCGACGCAGAGTCCAGCTGCTATGACTCGGAGTCTATACAGTTGGTGATCATAGATCTCGGTTTCGCCCGTCGAGTGCTCCGAAACTGTGGCTGGCGAAACGGCCCGAACGGCTGCCGTTATAATGCGCCTAAGCGCTTGTGGAGTTGCTTTCCAATCTCGTTTGGGTGGTTGTTGCCCTTGTCCTCTGGATTTCGTGGCTCGCGCGCAGGCGCAGTGGGCGCAGTGAAACCCTCCGGTTCGGGATCGCAGGGCAACTCGTCGCGCTCTGTGTGCTGACGCTGATCCTGCTGCCGGTGATTTCTGTTTCGGACGATCTGCAGGCCTCGCACAATCCCGCTGAAGTGGAGCGCGCCTGCGTCCGAAGCGACCAGCATCTGTTATCGCCCGACGCTCCTTCCCCAGCCCCCGCAGCGCTGGTAACCATCGCCAGTTGCTTACTGCGTGCTTGTCCCCGCACCATCGCATTCCTGCGCCCTGCGATTACACCGTCTCTTCAGCAAACTGGCCCGATCCGCGCCCTCGCATCCAGGCCTCCTCCCGTCTCCGGGCAATCTTTTTCGTAATTCCTCGTACTTTTCACTCTGGCAAGCTGATCGCCCTCAGGCGATGAATGGACATGCATCATGAGATTCCGCCTTTTTGGGCCTGGGCTCGTCTTTGCCCTTCTGCTCGGCTGTGCGCCGGCCTGGTCGCAGGCGCCCGCCCCACTCACCTTGCAGCAGGTGCTTGCAGTAGCTCGCGCAAAGAATCCGGGTCTGCTCTCCGCTGAACAGCACGTCGATGCTACTCAGGCATCGGAGATCACCGCCGGGCTGCGGCAGAACCCGTCGTTTACTCTCTCAGGAGCGAACGTCACCCTGCCCGCGAACAATCCGAGTAGTCCCTATACCTACGTCGGCAACGTTTCGCGCCTGTTCGAGCGCGGGCAGAAGCGCCGCTGGCGGCTGGACGCCGCGACCGCCACCACCGCCGTCACCCGCAGCCAGTACAACGACCAGGAACGGCAACTGATCCTGCAGGTGAAAAACGCCTTCACCAACATGCTGGAGGCGAAAGCGGCTCTGCACATCGCGCAGGATAACCTCGACAGCTACCGCCAGACCGTCGGCCTGAGCAAATCGCGCCTCGACAGCGGAGACATCAGCAAGACCGACTTCGAGCGCATCGACCTGCAGCTGGCCGAATTCGAGTCGGACTTCGACGAGGCGAAGCTCAACCTGATCCAGGCGAGCGACTCGCTGCAACTGCTCATGGGGATCGAGAAGCCCTCGCCCAGTTTTGACGTCACCGGTTCGCTCGAGCCGCCGGCGGCCGCGCCGAACCTCGCGCAGATTGAGCAGCAGGCGCTCGCGTCACGGCCCGACTACCTGGCTGCCCGGCAGTCCGTCACGCTGGCCGATGCCAACGTGAAGCTCGCCGATGCCCAAGGCACCACAGACCCGACGATCGGGGGAGAATACGAGCGTGTCGGCGTTTACAACAGTGCCGGGTTCCAGATTTCTGTTCCTGTCCGCATCTTCGATCGCAATCAGGGCGAAAAAGCGCGAACCCGCTACGAGGCGCAGTCTGCCCGCCTTGCTGAGACGGAGGCGCGCAACCAGGTGCTGAACGACGTGGACCAGGCATGGGCTGCGTACCTCGCCGCCGTCGATCTGGCCCAGCGCTACAACAGCCACTATGTCGACGAATCGGAGCGCGTGCGCTCCAATCTCGAGTTCAGCTACCGTCACGGCGGCGCAACCCTGCTCGATTACCTCGACGCGCTGCGCGACTACCGCCAGATTCACCTTGCTGCTCTTGCCGCCAGTCAGCAGGTATGGCTCAGCATTCACCAGCTCAGCTTCGCTGCTGCTACGGAGATCATTCCATGAGCAAGTTCGTTCTTCCTCTCGGCGCCGCCGCGGCCCTTGCCCTTGCAGGATGCCACGGCAATGAGCCGCCTCCGCAGACCGCGACGGCAAAACAGCAGGTCGTGGAGACGGTCGCGGTGCACCACAAGCAGGTCGCCGGCGAACTCACGCTTCCGGCGCGCGTGATGGCGAATCCCACCGAGATGGTGCACCTCTTTCCGCTGATCAGCGGGCGCGTTCTCTCGCTCCGCATTCTTCCCGGGCAGGAGGTCCGCAAGGGCGAGAAGATCGGCACGCTCCAGAGCAGCGAAGCCGCGCAGGCCCGCTCCGATTACGAAAAGGCGAGAATCGAAGCCGATCGCGCCGATCTCCAGTTGAATCGCGCCAAAGAACTGCTGGCGCACGATGTCATGTCGCAGCGCGATTACGACGACCTCAAGGCGCTGGATGCCGCCGATCATTCCGAACTGGAGCGCACGCGGCAGACGCTGCATCTGCTCGGCTTCAATGAGAACGACACGACCGACATTGTGCCGATTACCGCTCCCATCTCCGGAGTGGTGCTCGATGTCGGCACTGGTCCCGGGGAGCTGCAGCGCTCGCTCGATAATGCCACCGCCATTGCCACCATTGCCGACATCGACTCCATCTGGGTTGTCGGCGATCTGTACCCGCGCGATCAGGGCAAGGTTCATGTCGGCCAGCCCGCGGCCATTACCGTCAACGGATACCCTGGCATGACCCTCCACGGCAAGGTCGACAACATTTCCGATGCAGTGGATCCCACTTCGCTGACGCTCAAGGTTCGCGTGGTGCTTCCCAATCCGCAGCACCGGCTCAAACCGGCCATGTACGCCAACATGACGCTCACCGGCACGCAGCAGGATGTGGTCGAGGTTCCGGCGACGGCGGTCATCCAGAATGGCCGCGATACCTTCGTCTTCGTCCAGACCGCGCCCGGCAAGTACGAGCGCCGCAACGTGACCCTCGCCAGCGCCGGAACGGAAACGGACGCCGTTGCGCAGGGACTCAACGACGGCGATCAGGTGGTCAGCCAGGGAGCGGAACTGCTGCGCGAGGCGGAGGGCCAATAGCTATGCAGGCCCTCATCCGCACGCTGCTCCGTTATCGCAACGTCGTGCTCATCGTGTTTATCGCCGCGCTGGCCATTGGCGGATACGCATTCAGCCAGCTCGACATCGAAGCCTATCCCGATCCCTCGCCGCCCATGGTGGAGTTCATTACGCAGAATCCATCCTGGTCCGCGGAGGAAATGGAGCAGCAGGTTACCGTTCCGCTCGAGACTGGCCTCAATGGCACCCCGGCGCTCGATCAGATCCGCTCCATCAGCATCTTCGGACTCAGCGATGTCAAGATGTACTTCGCCTTCGACAGCAACTACTTTGTCGATCGGCAGGAGGCGCTGAATCGCATCCAGGGCATCACCCTGCCCAATAATCTGCAACCGCAGCTTTCGCCTGAATCGCCGGTGGGTGAAATTTATCGCTACCAGCTGACCGGCCCCGGATATTCGCTGAACGAGATCAAGGCCACGCAGGACTGGCTGCTGGTGCGTGAGATCAAGCAGGTACCCGGCATCATTGACGTAGCTACCTTCGGCGGTACGACGCGCCAGTATCAGGCGGAAGTCGATCCGAACAAGCTGTTGACCTACGGCGTCACCATGACCCAGGTGCTGAACGCGGTTCAGAGCAGCAATGCGAACGCGGGCGGCAATTACCTGACCATCGGCAGCCAGAGCGTCAACATCCGCGGAATCGGTCTGCTGCACTCGCTGGACGACATGCGCCACATCGTGGTCGCTGAACGCAACGGCGTTCCCGTCCTGCTCAGCGACATCGCCGATGTGCAGGAAGGGCACCAGCCGCGCCTCGGCAAAGTCGGGCGCGAGGTGAACGGCCGCGACGATTCCGACATCGTGCAGGCCATCGTGCTTCTGCAAAAAGGAGCCAAGTCGCTGCCCGCCCTGGCCGCCCTGCGCCGCAAGATCGACGTGCTGAATCACGGCAATCTGCTGCCCCCCGGCATGCACATCAGCACCATCTATGACCGCACCAGGCTCATCAATCTCACCACGGAGACCGTGCGGCACATCGTGATCATGGGGCTGGCGCTGGTGACGCTGGTGCTGCTCAGCATGCTCGGCGACTGGCGCATCACTCTCATTGCCGCTATCACCATTCCGTTTGCCGTGCTCTTCGCGTTCAGCCTGATGGTTCTCACCAACCAGTCCGCGAATCTCATCTCCATCGGCGCCATCGACTTCGGCATTCTGGTCGACGCCTCCATCGTGGTTCTCGAAAGCGTCTACCGGCGCGTCTCACGGCGTGTCGAGGGCGAAGATATCCCGGAGCTGATCCTGGCCGGGGTCGCCGATGCCGCCAAGCCTGTCCTCTTCGCGACGCTCATCATCCTCGTCGCGTTTATCCCCCTCTTCACCATGCAGGGTGTGCCGGGCAAGATCTTTGCGCCCATGTCGGTCACCTATGGATTTGCCCTCACGGGCGCGCTGATCTTCGCGCTGGTGTTCGCCCCCGTTCTCGGCTCTCTGGCGGTGCCGCAGGAGATTCGCCGCGATGCCCGGGAGACATGGCTCAGCGGATTCTTTCGTCGTCACTACGACAGCAATCTCCGCCGCGGTCTGCGCTTCAGCCGCATCACCTGGATCATCGCTCTCGCCGCCCTGATTGGGGCGGGAGTTCTCTTCCAGTTTGTCGGCGGCGAGTTCATGCCCGCCCTCGAGGAAGGCAATCTGTGGATCCGCGCTGATATGCAGCAGGACATCTCTTTCCAGGCCTCGGAGAAGCTGGCCGACGATATCCGCGCCACGCTGCGTGAATATCCGGAGATCACGCAGGTCGTCTCGCAGATGGGCCGTCCCGACGACGGAACAGATGTCAGCACCTTCAACAACATCGAATTTCTTGCCGATCTGAAGCCATCCTCCGCATGGCGTCCGCAATTTCACGGCAGCAAGGAACAACTGATCGCCGCGATCTCAAAGAGCTTCCAGCAATATCCCGGAATCGACTTCAACTTCTCGCAAAACATTCAGGACAACGTCGAAGAGGCCATGTCCGGCGTCAAGGGCGAGAACTCGCTCAAGCTGTTCGGCAACGATTTCGACGAGCTGACCCGCATCGCCGACAAAATCGCCGGCATCATGCAGAAAGTTCCCGGGATTACCGACGTCGGCGTCTTCGACGTCACAGGTCAACCGAGCCTGCTCGTCTCCATCGACCGTCTCAGGGCAGCGCGCTACGGGCTGCAGCCGCAGGACATCAACAATGTTGTCCAGGCCGCGGTCGGCGGCGCTCCCGTTACCCAGATCATCGATAACGACCGCCGCTTCGACTTTGCCGTGCGCTATGCCCCCCAGTTCCGCAGCACGCCACAGCAAATCTCCCAGATCCTGCTGCCCACGCCCGACGGCAATCAGGTGCAGCTCGGTTCGGTTGCCGATGTCAGCATTCGCAATGGAGCCTTCATGATCTACCACGAGGGCGGGCGCCGCTACATTCCCATCAAATTCAGCGTGCGTGGCCGCGATCTGGCCAGCGCCATTCAGGACTTGCAGAGCCGCATGGCCGATCAGGTCCAGCTGCCCAGCGGATACGAATACACCTGGGCCGGTGAGTTCGACAGCTTGCGCAAGGAGCAGCGGCGACTCGCCTTCATCATCCCCGTCAGCCTCGCCGTCATCCTGATGCTGCTTTACATTCAGTTCCGCACCTGGCGCGATGCGCTCATCGTCATCGCCACCCTGCCTTTCGCTGCGATTGGGGGCGTTCTCTCTCTCTTCATTACCGGCACTCCGTTCAGCATCTCAGCCGCCGTCGGCTTCACCTCGCTTACGGGCGTGGCGACACTCGGCGCGGTGGTGTTTCTCTCCGGCATTCGCCGCGCTCAGCGAGAAGAGGGTTTTGATGCCGGGCTCGAAAAGGGCTGCCTCGACGAAATGCGTCCCGTGCTGATGGCCTGCATGGCCGCCGGCCTGGGGTTGCTGCCCGCCGCTGTCGCAACCAGCATCGGAGCCCAGGCACAGCAGCCGCTGGCGCGCGTCGTCGTAGGCGGCATGGTCACCACCGTGTTGGCGATTCTCTTCGTCATGCCGCTGCTCATCCGCAGCCTTTCAGTGCGCGTGGATTTCCGGCACGACAGCCCCGATCTGTAGGCCCCGACATTTGAAAGGGAGAACGCGTGCATTGCTTGAAGCCTCGCGCCAACTCCACACTCTGACTGACGGCAGGCGAGAAGAATTTCCCAGAACGGCTCAACTTCTGCCCCACGCAACACGTCTGAATGTCATCCACTGCGACACAGTCGTCGTGTGTCTTTTTCTCGGTCCTGTTGAGAATTCGGGGCAAGACCGATTGCGGAGGCTTTTTGATCGCAGATGTACCGGCATTCGCCCGCCGATGCGCCGTGCTTTACGGCGCGTGGGCCGTTCTGGGCGGCATCCCTGGTAACGCGCAGACGTCCGCATCCGCTCACTTACCGGATGCTCCGCAGACGCAACAGACAGATCAGTCCGCACCAGGTAAGGGATCGACACAAACGCCGGAATCGCCCGAGGAAAAGCGCAGGCGGGCGCAGGAGGAGCTGAAGAAGGAAGAACATCAGCGCATTCTCGGCGTTGTGCCAAATTTCGGAACGACGGATCTTCAGAACGCGGCGCCGCTGTCGCCAAAGCAGAAAATCGAGCTCGATCTGCGCAGTTCCATCGATCCTTTTGTGTTTGTCGCCGCCGGACTGGATGCTGCCGAGGAACAAGGCGATGACACCTTTCCGGAATATGGGCAGGGCGCACGAGGATACGGCAAACGATTCGGGGCCTCCTACGCTGATACGTTTGACGGCAATCTGTGGGGGAATGCGGTTCTTCCCATCCTCCTGCACGAGGACCCGCGCTACTTTCGCAAGGGTACCGGGAGCGTTCTGCATCGCCTCCTTTATTCGGCCGCGACAAATGTCTGGAGCAAACGCGACAACGGCAGATGGGGACCGAATTACGCCAACATCGGCGGCAACTTGATTGCCGGCGGAATTTCCAATCTGTACTACCCTGCGAGCGACCGCGGACTGGAGTTGACTGTGGAGCGCGCGCTGACGGTGACTGCAGAAGGCGGCGCCGGGTCGGAATTCGTGGAGTTCTGGCCAGACATTTCCCGGCACCTTTTCCATAGAAGGAACGCATTGCCACCCGCCGATCAGGAATCACCGCCCGCAACTAAACCGGTCGACCAGCACGCGCGAACCGCAGCCATCGTACAATGAACAAAGCAAAAGCGTTCGCTCACGCGGAGGGATGTGTGAGCGGTTGAAACAGGCGGTCTTGAAAACCGCTGTGCCCGCAAGGGTACCGGGGGTTCGAATCCCTCTCCCTCCGCCATTAAGTCTTTATAATCAGAGAGTTACGAGGAGAATACGAACTGTCGGTATCTTTCCCCGGCAGATTCGCGACAATTCAAATCGGAAAGTGACTAGAGAAAAATTCTCCCTTCTCCGAGGCGGGTCAAAGTCAGCGGAATTCTCTGTTGCCGAATTTGGGAGTGCCTTTTTGAGATCGAAAGTGGACCAGAGAAAAAAGGTACTAAATGTTCGAATGCCTCTCGGTCCGCCATTAAGTCTCCATCGGCCGTGATGAATCGTGCAGATTCTGGCGGTTGGGCTGGTTTTGGCAGGATTTGCCCCGTGTCCGATACG
>DATGJK010000218.1:0-8096 GCA_035295245.1 Acidobacteriaceae bacterium | reverse complement strand
CCGAAAGGCAACGAGCCGCCGCCTTTCTGGATCCGCTGCCTCCTCATCCTTACCTGCACCGGCGTCAGCTTCGGCCACGGATCCAACGATGGCCAAAAGGGCATGGGCCTTATCATGCTGATCCTCATCGGCACCGTCCCGACGGCGTACGCGCTCAACCACGCCATCGGCTACGACAAAGTTCAGGATTTCGCCGCTGTATCGCAGCAATCCGTCCGTGCGCTCGACCACTACGTTCCCGCCGTTGCCGATCCTCCTGACCCACGTGCCACTCTGACCGACTTCATCCGCAGCCGCAGGATGACGGCGGAAACCATGCCCGCGCTCCGGCAAATGATTGAGCAGATCGAAGGCGAGGTCGTTACCTATAAGACCCTCGCCAACGTGCCAGCCGGCCAGCAGCAAAACGTCCGCAACGACATGTACATCGCCAGCGAATCGCTGCGCCTGGTCATGAAGTCCGACCACGCCGGCATCAATGCGGCGGACTCCGAAGTCCTCGCCAACTACCGGCACTACCTCGACAACTCCACGAAATACATCCCCACCTGGGTCAAGGTTGCCGTCGCGCTCGCCCTCAGCCTGGGCACGATGGTCGGCTGGAAGCGGATCGTCGTCACCATCGGCGAAAAGATCGGCAAAGAGCACATGACCTATGCACAGGGCGCCGCCGCCGGAGTCGTCGCCGCTGCCACGATCATTGGTGCGGACAATTTCCACATGCCGGTTTCCACCACGCATGTTCTCTCCTCCGGCGTAGCCGGCAGCATGAGCGCCAACGGCAGCGGCCTGCAGATGACGACAATCCGCAACATCGCCATGGCCTGGGTATTCACGTTGCCCGCCGCCGCACTGCTGGCTGGCTCGCTGTTCTGGCTGATGCGGCACTTCATCTGACCCTCAGGAAATCTGCAGGCGTTGTTTTCTGTAGTATCGAGACAGAGAGTTGGAGTGTGTAGTCCGGCAGGTTCTTTGTTGGGTAATACTTGCCACAGTCCCCACGATTTTCGATCCCCGGAATACCCCACGCGCGATGAGTCTCAAAGCTCGCATTGAAGCCGTTATTTACGCTGCCGAAGAGCCGGTGACTCTGCAGCAGCTTGCCGCCATTTTTGGCGACGAGGCCGTTTCCAGTGCCCGGTTGGCGCTGCAGGGAAACACGTCGGAGCCCGCCAGCGGGGAACCCCTGCCCTCCGAACCGGCAGCCCACGACTCAGCCGACGCCGAGGTCTCTACGCCGGATTTCGCCGGCGAGCCGCAGCCGCGCAGTGGTGTGCAGCCGGCGCCAGAAGAGGCGCCGTTTTTTGAATCGCCGTCGCCCGCCGGCGCCTCCGGTGAAGACGAGAAAAAAGCCGCACGGCAGCGTGACCGCGAAATCCGCATCGAACTCCGCCGTTGCGTTGACGAACTCATCGCGGAATACGCCGGCTCTGACCGCGGTATCGAGATTCGCGATGAGATCCGGCGCCTGGTGGATGAACTCATCGGCGAATACTCCGCCGCCGATCGCGGTATCGAAATTCGCGAGGTCGCCGGCGGGTATCGTATGGCCACTCGCGCCGAGTACCATGACGCCGTCCGCGCCTTTGTCAAAAGCCTGAAGCCGCCGATGAAGCTCTCCCTGCAGGCTCTCGAAACGCTGGCTGTGATCGCCTACAAACAGCCCATCACCGCACCCGAAATCAGCGAAATTCGCGGAGTGGATTCCGCCGGCGTTCTCGGCTCTCTGATCGCGCGCAAGCTCATCACGACCGCGGGCCGCAAGCAGGTCATCGGGCGTCCCATCCTCTACAAGACAACGAAAGAGTTCCTCCTCCGCTTTGGTCTCAAAGACCTGAACGAGCTGCCGTCCATCGAGGAGTTCGAAAAGATGACCACCGAATTAGCCGAAAGCGAGCAGGATGCGGTCGCGATTGCGCCCGCCGAAAAGGAACTGCCCTTTGCCCCCGAGGAAGCAGCAGAGGCGGAGCAGCTGGCCAGCCCATACGATCCGAAAGAACCTGCACCGCCCATGGATGAGCCCCGGCCCGTGCCGGAGCCGCCCATCGGTGAACCGCCGGCGGAACCGAACCCTGCGCCGACAACCGAGCACGACGCCTCGGAGGAATAACCCACGCCTCAGGCAGTGACGGTCAGCCAGTCTCGCCCGAAAGGAACCCCCTCACTGCACCGTGACACTCAACGCTGTTGACGCGGTCACAGCTGAGTTGGCTGTTGAGGTTCCCGTCACGATCACTGTGTAGGTTCCAGAGGTGACTTTCGCCGCTGAGGACGACGTTCCATTGCCTCCGGAACTGCCGCAACCCGTTGCAAAGCCAACGGTCAGCACCAGCGCCATCATCGCCAGCATCATCCATGCTTTGGAGCGCACGATCCGGCGCACTCTGCGGAACCCAAACAAGAACAGACTCGCGAGCGCTGCAGCGCTGATCGGCAATTTCGGACCAACGTTATTGCTGGGCTGCAGGGCTGCAGTCGCGCCGCCGGGTCTGGCAAAGCTATGGACACCTGATCCTCCGCATTGCGTTTGCGCGGTGTAGATCGTCAGTGTCGCGGTTGCCGCTGTGCTTCCGGCCACGGAGGCGTTTCCAATCGAGTAGCACCCGTTCGTGGCCAGCGATCCCGTAGTGGTCACAGCAAAGCTCACCGCTCCAGTAAACGAGTTCACCGGAGTCACCGTGATGGTGGAAGTTCCCGAACTCCCCGCCGTGACGCTCACGTTGGTGGCCTTCAGCGTGAAGCTCGCGCTGCCGGTGCCGCCGCCTCCTCCGCCGCCCGACGTGCTGCCTGCCCACGCGGTCATCAGGGCATTGAAGTCAAAAGATCCCAGGCCGGTCGCTTCGTCGTAACCCGCGGCCGCCGGATAATCCGAGGTGCCAGGGGAGGTGCAATAGCTGGCTCCGGCCGTGCAGGCATTCGTCCCGCTCGTGATGTCGTGAAACACAGTGGCGTAGGTCGCCGCATTCGAGGCGATCGAATACAGTTTCGAGTTCAGCAGTCCCTGGTTCGATCCTGCCTTTTGATTCAGAATCGTAACCATTCCGGCGAAGATCGGCGTCGCAAAGCTCGTTCCGCCGCCGACCGTCAGGTATCCGGTGGCCGAGTCGCGGAATCCACTGTTGCAGCTCGCCTTTTGCCCGCTGCTCCACGCTGAGGTATCGCTCGTGCAGTAGAGATATCCGCCCACGTCCGCTGAGCTGTTCAGCGAAATGTCGGGAACCAGGCGGAAGCTCCCCGACGGAATTCCAGCCACTCCCGCTTGCCAGCTGGGTCGGGACGTGAACACGCTCACCCCGCCGCCGCTGGCGGAAAGCGCATATTGAGCGCCGTACTGCGTCGCCACCTGCCCGCTGTCGTCGTTCCAGGCCACTTCCGGAATATACGAGAGCGCCGAGCTAATGAGATCGCTCCCGCTCGCGGACTGCCAATACGTCCCCGCATTCGCGCCGCTCACATCCGCCGCCGGAAACTCCGTTCCGCCGATTCCGGTCGCGAAGGCGCTGCTTGCCGGATAATCGACGGCCAGCTTCTCTTCCTGAGCGGTAGGCGTTGTGTTGGTGGTCAGATCGGCATAACACGCCGTGGATCCGTCGTCGCCGGAAGCCGCAACGATGCTCTGCCCCTGGCTTGCGCCCTGCTGCACAATGCCTTCCAGCGTGGTGAAGTCTGACTGCGTCAGATCCAGTTCGCAGCTTCCATAGCTCAGGCTAATGATGCCACCAAGGTTGCTGTCGACGGCGTCCTGCAGGGCGTTGTACACGCTCATGCCTTTGGCGTTTCCGACGTAGTCGAAGATGACTGTTGCGCCTCTGCCGATTCCGGTGGCGTACTCCAAATCGAGATCCGATTCGGCCTGGTCCCCCGATACCGTTGCAGAGGTTCCGGAGCCGGCGACCTGCCGGATGGTGGGATCCTTCACGGGTAGCCCGGCCGCCTTCTGGAAAGCCTCAATATCGCTCACGCTCACTGCGGATTGACCTAAAACCACAATCGTCTGGCCGCTGCCCGTCTCCCCCGCGTTGTACGCCGGACTCACATCGTAGATCGTCGCCACATCCCCGGGAGTCAGGTAATGACCCTGCGTTTGCGATGACGTGAACTCTGGGCTCGCCTGGCGATGAAACTGCACTTGCGGTTTGGGGCGGAAGTCGTTCAGGCCGCGGACTGAGAGCACCACGCCGCTGAGCGCCGCCGGCACGGAGATGTCCGTGGCATTCGCAAAATGTGTCTCGCCGTGGGCGACGTAGGTGTGCATCTCCGTCCCAAACGCCGTCTCCACCTGCTCCGCGGTTCCTGAAAACGTGATGCTGTTGCGGCTGTTCGCAACGCGTTCAATCGAAAAGCCCTGTGACTGCAGCCAGGCTTCGACCTTCGACAAATCTGCATCGCTCATCCCGAAAAGACTGGCGTACTCCGCTGGCGTCAGCCATTGGTGGTAATAGGGCGAGTCTGGCATCTGCTGCGCCTGGACGAGCGCGTCCAGCGCCGCTTTCTGTTCCGGCGTCGGCTGGAAGTACAGGGTCATTCCGTCGATCGGAGTACCCGGGCTCACGCGCCCCCGGTCCAGCGCAGTGGCCACCCGTGGGTTCACCGTATGCGCGAGAGCGACCGTCGGGCGGCCGCCGATCTCCCCGGCAATACGGATCTGCGGTGACTGTGCACGCAGCTCACATGCCCAGCCCAGCGTAAGCCCAACCGTTAGAAACGTGAGCCCCTGGCCCAAAAATCTGCGAAAGTTCAAAAAGTGCATCGATGACTTACCTCTGGACTTGCTTGGATGTAGAGAAAGGAGTTCCTGACATGGTCGAAGAACAGGTATTCCCCTCCCGGTTTCGGTTGAGGCAGCTAAGTTCCTCATGCGGCAGAGCAAACGCAAAGGCGAGCAGGGGAGGCGTCACAGTGCGTTCTCTGGTTCCCGAATCCCTCCGGGGAGCACTGCTTTTCATTTCCCCAGACCGCTTAGACGAAACCTGTTTGGATTGGTTTACATACACGGTTCGCGATGAGCATTTTTGCGTTTCCACAGCAGACGTTTTTGCCTCATCTCGCAGTGGCTTTCTGGGCGCAGCAATCGTTTGCGCTTGCCGTCTGTTACTGGATCGCAGCCACTAAAACGATTCATCTTGACGACTGCCTTTTTCGACCATTAGCATTTGCCTTTCCCGGAGACCCAGCCTAAGGTCGTCCGGAAATCCGAGGAGCCCATGCCGATCGTTCCGCCTTCTGCCAAAACCATCGCGCGCTGTGTGTCTGCTCTGGCCTTTGCCGCCACACTTGCCGCAGGTGCTCAGAACCAATCCGCCGCTCGTCCCTGGATGAACAAGAGTCTCTCCCCCGATCAGCGCGCCGACCTGGCAATCGAGCAGATGACGCTCGATGAAAAAATGAATTTCGTCCACGGCACCGGCTGGAACGGCCTCCGCCCTAATGCCGAAATTCCCAAAGGGTCGTTGGGAGGTGCAGGATACGTCGCCGGGGTTGAGAGGCTCGGCATTCCCGGCATCAACATGGCCGACTCCGCCGTTGGTGTTCGTCTTTCGGCAGCCGGCAGCCACTATGCGACGCTGCTGCCCTCCGTTCTCGGCGCAGCGAGTTCGTGGGATCCGAAGGCGCTCTTCCTCTTTGGCGACGTGATCGGACGCGAACTGCGCGACATGGGCTACAACATGTCCATCGGCGGCGGCGTGGATCTGACCCGCGAGCCGCGCAACGGCCGCAATTTTGAATATGCCGGAGAGGACCCGCTCCTCGCCGGAACCATGGTCGGCCAGCTTGCCTCCGGCGTGCAGGCCAACCAGGTCATGGGAGACATCAAGCACTACGCCTTCAATGACCAGGAGACTGGCCGCACGATTGTCAATGTACAGATCGGCCAGCGCGCTGCCCGCGAATCCGATCTGCTCGCCTTTCAGATTGCCCTCAGCATTGCTCATCCTGCCGGCGTGATGTGCTCCTATAACAAGGACACCATCACGCCTCCTGGGAACACTCCCGACTGGTCCTGCGAAAACGATTACCTGCTCAATCAGGTCCTCAAAAAAGACTTCAACTTCAAAGGCTTTGTCCTGTCGGACTGGGGCGGCACGCACTCCAGCGTGCATGCCTTTACCGCCGGCCTCGATCAGGAGCAGCCGGGTTCCCAGTACTTTGGCGATCCGCTGAAGCAGGCCATCCAGTCGGGCCAGGTCCCGCAACCGCGCCTTGACGATGCCGTGCACCGCGTTCTCCGCAGCATGTTTGCCAACGGCGTGGTCGACAATCCGCCGAAGTTCCAGGAAACCGATCCTTTCCGCGGCCGTGATGACGCCGAGCACATTGAGGACGAAAGCATCGTGCTCCTCAAAAATGCCAATGACATCCTGCCGCTCAACCCGTCCGTGCAGTCCATCGCCATCATCGGATCGCATGCCGATGTCGCCGTCATCTCTGGTGGCGGCTCCGCCCAGGTTGATGCGCCCGGCGGAAACGCCGTGGGCCACCATCCCGGTGGCTCTATCTGGATGGAGCACGTCTGGTTCCCCTCTTCGCCGCTCCGCGAAATCCGCAGGCATGCCCCGGGCGCGAAGGTCGAATTCGATGATGGCTTCGATCCCGCCGCTGCAGCGAAACTCGCTGGCTCTTCGCAGATCGCCATCGTCTTCGTGCAGCAATGGATGAGCGAAGGCATGGACCGTCCCACCAGCGCGCTTCCTGAAACTACCGAGAAGGACAGGAAGGTCAATCAGGACGCGCTCGTCGACGCCGTCGTCGCCGCCAACCCGCGCACCATTGTCGTGCTCGAAACCGGAGGGCCCGTCACCATGCCCTGGGCAGACAAGGTGCAGGGCATCGTAGAAGCCTGGTATCCCGGCATCGGCGGCGCGCAGTCTCTGTCCTCAGTCCTCTTCGGCGACGTGAACCCCTCCGGCCGCCTGCCCGTCACCTTCGCAAAATCCGACGATCAGGTGCCCCATCCCCAGGTTCCGGGCCTGAAGACCTCCGGACCCGGCTCTCTGCCCGAGTCGGGCTTCCACAAGGAATCGCCCTTCGACGCCAACTACAACGTGGAAGGTGCCCGTGTCGGTTACAAATGGTTCGAGTCAGAGCACAAGACGCCGCTCTTCCCCTTCGGCTTCGGCCTGTCCTACACCACGTACGAATTCTCCGATCTTCACGTCGATGCTGCCCAGCACACCGCGACTCTCACGGTTCGGAACACCGGCTCCCGCGCCGGAACCGAAATCGCTCAGGTCTACGCTGTCCTGCCCGCCTCGACGGGAGAAAACAACTACAAGCGCCTGATCGGTTGGGATCGCGTCGCCCTCAACCCCGGTGAGTCGAAGACCGTCACCGTGTCCATGAACCCGCTCACTCTCTCCATCTTCAACGTGGAGAAGAACAGCTTCCTCATGGTTCCCGGCGATTATCAAATCCTCGCCGGATCGTCCTCCGCCGATACGCCCCTCACGGCCACCATGCACGTTTCTCAATAAGCAGCAACATCGGGTGCCCCAGGTCTCCGCAGTTGGAGACAGGGGACAGCGCGGCGCGCGCGCCGTCCCCTGCGCTCTCCGCTTCGTTCATTTACGCTGGTAACAGAAACCGGCTATGACTCCCGATTCCCTCCAGCGCCTGCAAAAAATCATCGCCGCCGCCGGCATTGCATCGCGCCGCAAAGCCGAAGAACTCATCACCCAGGGGCGCGTCGCAGTAAACGGCCAAATCGTGACGGAACTGGGCACAAAAGCGGATCCCGCCCATGACCACATCCGGGTCGATGGCAAGCTTCTTCACGGGACCGAGCGTCCCCGCTACTACCTTCTCAACAAGCCTCGCGGATACGTCACTACCGCGTCGGATCCCGAAGGCCGTCCCACGGTCATCGATCTGATCAAGACCTCCGAACGTGTCTATCCCGTAGGGCGCCTCGATTACGCCAGTGAAGGTCTGCTGCTGATGACCAACGATGGCGAGCTGGCCAATGCTCTCACCCGCGCCGCGGCCCGCGTCGAAAAGACGTATCTCGTGAAAGTGAGTGGGCGCCCCTCCGCATCCGCGATCGATCAGCTCCGCCATGGCGTGATGATCGACCGCGCCAGCCAGATCCGCAGACCCGG
>DATGJK010000217.1:0-22777 GCA_035295245.1 Acidobacteriaceae bacterium | reverse complement strand
AACAACCAGTCCGAGCAATAAAGAAAGCTGGACCCTGCGGCTGCTGGCGAAGACCATTCCGGCGTAAATCGCGAGAAAGCAGGCGTACGCGGCGGAGAATTCCAGCCAGGCCTTCAGACTGTGTTGCTGCAGCGGAAGGACGATGAAGAAGATGGAGTAAACGAGCCAGATAAAGTCGAAGGCGCCATGACCGGCGCGGCGGCGCATGGTGGCGAATGCGCCGCCCCGCAGGCTGGTTTCGCCATCCCACACTTTATCCATCACCGTGGGCGGATCGGCAGTGCCAGGATCGGACGGATTGTCACAGAATAGGCTCATGCTTTCGCTTCGCCGCGCGTAAAGATAATCCACGCCATACCCAGCATCAATAGCGTAAATCCGGTCAGCGCTTCCCAGTGCGTAAAAGCATGGCCGGGTTGCGCCTCGCCAAAAATTCCCAGCGCCAGCTGCGCGAGATGATAGGTCGGCAGCGCGGGAGCAAGCTTCTGAATGAAGTGCGGCAGGATGCTCACCGGCATCCAGAAACCCGAAGCGAACGACATGGGCAGATACACGAGGTTGATGATCCCCGGGCCGGAATTCGCCGGAACGAGAAGCGCAATCAGCAGAGCCATGGCGGTAAATGGAACCGATCCGGCCAGAATCACGCCGGCCAGTTCCAGGGCCTGCAGCAGGCTGACGTGCGCGCCGCCCAGTGTGACGCCCAGAAGGACCAGCGCTGCCACGATCACGACGCCGAAGCACGCGCAGCTGATGATCTTTGCGCCGAGGTACGCAATCCGCGGCATGGGGCTGGCCTGCTTCAGGTCGAGCCATCCCTGGGCGCGCTCGAGCGCGATGCCCATGCCGATCCCGAACAGGCATGCCGATACCACGCCCATGCAGCTGTATCCGGGAATCAGATACTGGCCATACCCGTTGTGACGATTCGAAATCCCGAAGAGCAGAAAGAACATGAGCGGGAATCCGATCACCGAAAGCGAGAAGGCGCGCGTGCGCAGCATACGCACGAATTCATATTTCGTCTCTTTGGCGAAGATTCGCGCGTAGTAGCCGAAATCGAGATTCTGCGGAGCGAGGGCGATGGTGGCCATGGGTATTCTCCTCTTTTGCGTCGTTGATCAGGCCTGAGCGGCGGTTAGCGCAAGGAATGCATCCTCCAGCGCGGCGGAAGAGATTTCCAGACCGCTGAGCGGTTCATCTCGATGAAGCATTTCGCGCACCACCGGTTCGGGATGCTCGGCGAAAACCACGACAGCTTCCCGATCCGGCCGCACTTCCGAAACTCCCTGCAGACCGCGCAGGAACTCGGGATCAAGCTGCGTGATGCAACGGATGCGCCGCCCGGAGACGCGGTGCTTGATCTCCGCAGGCGTGCCTTCGCAGATCACTTTGCCTTTGTTGATGACCACGACGCGGTTAGCCAGCATGTCAGCTTCTTCGAGATAGTGCGTGGTCAGCAGCACCGTCTTTCCCGCGGCCGAGAGCGCGCGCACCTGATCCCACAGTCCGCGGCGCGATTCGATATCCATGCCCACCGTAGGCTCATCGAGAAAGATGAGATCAGGATTGCCGCACAGAGCCAGCGCGAAAAGCACCCGCTGCTTCTGGCCCCCGGAAAGCTTGCCGAACATCTGCTGCTCGATGCCGTCGAGCTTGGCGGCGCGAATCACCTCTACTGTGGCGAGTGGCCTGGGGTAGTAGCTGCGGAAGAGGTCGATGTGCTCGCGCACCCGCAGCATCTCCGGCACGCGGCTCACCTGCAGCATCGCGCCAATGCGGGTGCGCGCATCGGAGTCGCGCGGATCACGCCCGAGAACGCGCACGCTCCCGGCATTCGGCGAGATCAGTCCGAGCAGAAGACGAACGGCCGTCGTCTTGCCCGCGCCATTCGGACCCAGCAGCGCGACCACTTCTCCGGCGTGCAGGTCCATCGAAAAGTTGTCCAGCGCGGTGACCGCACCGTATTTCTTTGTGACCGCATGCAGCCGAGCGATAGCCCTGGTTTGTGAAAGCGGCGCAGGCCACGCGGTGATGGTCGGCTGGGGAATGACTGCAGAGGCTGTCATGTTCTGTCTCCTGCCGCAGGAGAAGTTCTCAGCGGCAAAGACAGAATCTCGTGGATCGAAGCCCCGCCCCAGTGGGGAATGTCAGCAAACCGATATGACAGATGTCACGAGGGCAGCGGCCCGAAGCGCTCGTCGATCGGCTGCCGTCCGGCAAACCCGTCCTCCACGCGATGCCAGAAACCGATGCGCGGCTCGCCGCGTTTCCAGCAGAGCAGCACCGTTTCGTTGCCGATGACGCAGGGGAAATCCAGCAGGCCGATATCGATGTCTTTCACCTGAACGCCGATTGCGTTGATCTCCTCCAGCGAATCTTTCGCCCGCTGGATCAGCGCGGCCAGCGTGATCTTGCGCTTCTTTACGACAGCCTTGTCCACCAGCAGTCCACCGGAGAGCAGGATGCGACGCACAAGCTCCGTCTGCTGCTCCTCCAGTTCGATGGCAGCCTCTTTGGCCTCCATCGCGCGGCTCAGCAGAGACTCCAGTACGGGCAGCAGTCCCTGGGCTTCGTCGAGGGTGAAAGTCTTCATCGCTGCCCCAGGGGTCCCGACCATCCGTCAGGCCCGTATCTCCAGCATTCTATCCAGCGCGACCCGTGCCCAGTGTTTCACGTCCTCGCGAACCTGGATGCGATTGACCACACGGCCCTCCACCAGATTCTCCAGCGCCCAGGCGAGGTGCTGCGGGCTGATGCGGTACATCGTCGTGCACAGGCAGCCCGTATCGTCGAGTGTAACGATCTGCTTCCCAAGGGGAGCGAACCGCTTCGCCAGCCGGTTCACGAGGTGGATCTCCGTCCCGATGGCAAAGCTCGAGCCTTCAGGCGCACCCTCGACGATCCTGATCAGGCGCTCCGTCGAGCCCAGCGCGTCGGCCTTTTCGCACACTTCGAGGCGGCACTCGGGATGAACGATGACCTGCATGCCAGGATATTTCGCGCGCACCTTGTCGACGTGCTCCGGCAGGAAGCGCTGGTGCACGGAGCAGTGCCCCTTCCACAAAATCACCTTCGCATCGCGCAGGCGTTGCGGCGTGATGCCGCCATTGAGCTGCCAGGGGTCGTACACCACCATTTCGCTGAGCGGAATGCCCATCGCGTAGCCGGTGTTGCGGCCCAGGTGTTGGTCGGGAAGGAACAGAATCTTCTTCGCGCGCCGGAAGGCCCACTCGAACGCGCCGCGCGCATTCGACGAGGTGCACACCAAGCCCCCTCGCTCGCCGCAGAAAGCCTTAATGGCTGCCGAAGAATTCATGTAGGTGAGCGGCAGAATCTCGTCGCCACCCACGCCAGATTCGAGGAGTGTCTCCCAGCATTCCTCCACCTGGCCGATTTCCGCCATATCCGCCATCGAGCAGCCGGCATTCAGATCCGGCAGGATCACCTGCTGCCCGTCATGCCCGAGGACGTCGGCGCTCTCCGCCATGAAATGCACACCGCAGAAAACGATGTACCGCGCATTGGTCTCGGCCGCGGCTTTCGAAAGCTTGTAGGAGTCGCCGGTGAAATCCGCAAACCGGATCACCTCGTCGCGCTGATAATGATGTCCCAGCAGGATGGTCGACGTACCCAGCGCACGCCGCGCAGCGGCAATGCGGTCATCCATCGTGTGGTCGGGCAGAGTCAGGTAATGATCGAGGGAACAGGTCGATTGTTCCGCAACAACACTTTCAGCAACTTCTTCCAGTACGTTCAAAATACGCCGCCTTCAGTCCTGATCGGGCTTCCGATTTCGGACGGGGATGTTGAAAGCACTTCCAGCGCTGCAGTCGGCTCGCTGCGGACCTGACGGCCCACCCAGCCAACGGGGATGTTGCAGCGTTACTTCTTTAGACGCTCTCGCAGCCCGGGGGTCGCAAAACCGTGGACGCCGCGAAGCCTGTCATTGCAATCAGTTTAATACAGCCGTCGCGGATTTCAGGTGGCCCGCTGCTTCGCCAAAAAATTGAAGTGCCCGCAGGCAGGCCCTCCAAAGCCTCTGCTTTGTGGCCTCCAGGCGCGGCGGGTATCATGAAGAAACGACCTCATGCATTTCGGCGACTCCATCTTCATCTTCCTCCTGGCCCTGGTGCTCTTCGGACCCAAGAAGTTGCCGGAAATCGGCCGCCAGGTGGGAAAACTGCTTGCCGAATTCCGCCGCGCCAGCAACGAGTTCAAGTTCCAGATTCAGGAAGAGATTCGCCAAATGGAAGATGAGGAGCGGCGAAAGAAACTGGAAGAGAGCCGGGCAGCCGCCGCGGCAGCTCCGCCTGCCTCGTCTGAGATTCCTCCCCCGCCGGAGATCGTGGCATCGCCCCAGCAGGAAAGCTCTCCAGCGGTTCCCACCATTCAGCCGCCTTCGACCGGCGAGACCGTGAGCACGGCGCGTCCTTTTGCCACTCCGGCAGAGTCAGAGCCGCAGCCCCCCGCAGCGGAAGCAACCCTGAGCCCCGCTGATCTGCTGCAGCAGACGCCGGAGGTCGCCGCCGGCGGTTCAAACGGCACGCATGCATCGGCGGCAGAAGTCTCCGAAGAAGAATCCGTACATCATGATTGAGACCGTAGAGGAGAAGAAGGACCTCGTGGATCGCGCGCGCGCGGCGGTTTCCGAACGAGCCGAACTGCCCGGCATGAGCCTGCTGGAGCACCTGCAGGAGTTGCGGCGGCGCATTATCCACTCCGCGCTCTACCTGTTCGGCGGCTTCTGCGTCGCGTGGTACTTCCACGACCAGATCTACGGCTACATGGAACGGCCGGTGAAAACGGCCCTGCTGCGGAATCACATGAACCCGCAGTTGAATTACCTGAATCCGGTCGACGGCTTCAACATGTACCTGAAGATCAGCTTCATGGCGGGATGCATTCTTGCCTCGCCCTTTGTGCTGTATCAGGTATGGCTGTTCATCTCACCCGGCCTGTACCGGCACGAGAAACGATTCGTGACCCCGTTTATGGCCGCCACCGTGGGGCTGTTCCTGGCCGGAGCCTTTTTCGGCTATCACTGGGTTTTCCCCGGCGCTCTCGATTTCCTGTTCAAATTCAACAAGGACTTTAATCCCCTTATCGAGATCAACGAGTACACAGACCTCTTCCTCACCGTGATCCTCGGTTTGGGAGCTACCTTTGAGCTGCCCATCCTCGTGATGTTTTTATCGCTGTTCGGCATCGTCAGTCCGCGATTCCTCTGGAAGAACATTCGCTACGCCATCCTCTTGATCTTCATCGTTGCCTGCGTCATCGCCCCGACTCCGGACGTGCTGACCATGTGCGTCTTCGCCGCACCCATGCTGGCTCTCTATCTCATCAGCATCGGCGTGTCGTACCTGGTGCATCCGGCATCGCGCCGGAAACGCGCGGCAAAGGCGGCCTCGTGAGGTTGTACTCCCCAGTCGTGGTCTGCGGAATATTGCTGCTGGCGGCCATTGCTCTGTGGCAGGATGCGACCCGCAATCTGCCCCAGTTCGACGGCTCCCGGGCGCTGGAGTACACCCGGCAGTACGTGAACGCCACCGGTCCGCGCTGGATTGGCAGCCCCGGACACGCAAAAGCCGAAACCTTCCTCAAGTCTGAGTTCCGCCGCGACGACCTGGTAGAAGATACGTTCACCACAAACACGCCTGCCGGGCCCATGACCATGCACAACTTCCTCGTGAAGTTCCCAGGCAAAAAGGACGGCATCATCGTTCTCGCCTCGCACTACGAGACGAACTACCCGCTGCGGAACATCCATTACGTCGGCGCGAACGACGGCGGATCCACGACCGGGTTGCTGATCGAGGCGGCGAACTATTTTCGCGGGAAGCCGAACAACGGCTACAGCGTCTGGCTGTTCTTCACCGATGGAGAGGAGGCAATCAAAAGCTGGTCGGATGCCGACTCTGTCTACGGCAGCAAACATCTGGCCGCGCAGTGGCAGGCGGACGGCACGCTGAAGCACATCAAAGCCTTTCTCCTGGTCGACATGCTCGGGGATAAAGATCTGGACGTCCAGCGCGACCTGAACTCCACGCCCTGGCTGGAGGACCTGGTTTACAAGGCCGCCTCGGATTACGGCTGGCAATCGTATTTCTTTGGACAGCAAACGCGCGACGAGGACGACCACATCCCCTTCGTGAAGCGAGGCGTGCCCTGCGCTGACCTGATCGATCTCGACTACGGCTACAACAATGCGTACTGGCACACCGACCAGGACACGCTGGACAAGCTCAGCGCGAAAAGCCTGACCATCGCCGGCGACACGCTCCTCGAAACCATTCGCCTGCTGAATCAGCGTTAACGCCGCCATGCCGCCGCACTGGTTAGGCTTTTCCATCATTGTGGCTGCCCTGCTCGTGGTGGACATGTTCGCGCTGCAGCGGCCGGGGCGCCCCGCATCCATCCGCGTTGCCTGGCTCTGGACGCTGTTTCTGGCGCTGCTGGCTGGCGGCTACGCCCTCTGGATTGCCGCAACCACGGGCCGGCAGCCCGCCATTGAATTCGCCACCGGATACCTCATTGAGTCATCGCTCAGCGTCGACAACCTCTTCGTTTTTCTCCTGATGTTTCGCGCGCTTCGCCTCGACGCCGCGCAGCAGCGGCGCGTGCTTCTGTGGGGTGTGCTCGGCGCGATCGTTCTGCGCGGTGCGCTGATTCTCGTCGGAACAAGCCTCCTCGAGCGCTTTGCCTGGGTGCAATATGCCTTCGGCACCGTGCTGGCGCTTGCAGCCATTCGGCTGTTTCTGCACAAGCCCGGCGCCACGGCCGTGCGCGGGCCCGTGCACTGGATTCAGTCCTGCTGCGTCCGCTATTCGAGCAGCACGCGCCTGGCGCTTGCTTCCCTGCTCCTGGTGATTGCTGCCGTCGAGGCCACCGATCTGCTGTTTGCGCTGGACTCGATTCCGGCGGTGCTGGCTGTGACACGTAATCCCTGGATTGCCTTCACCTCGAATATCTTCGCGGTCCTCGGGTTGCGCTCGCTTTACTTCGCTCTCGCATCGCTGCTCGACCGTTTCCACCTGCTGCATTATGGACTGGCCTGCATCCTGGCGTTTGTCGCCTTCAAAATGCTTGCCGAACGATGGATTTCCGTTCCCGCGAGCCTATCTTTGTTAGTAATTTTGGTTATCCTCGCACTATTCATCGTACTTAGCCTCGCATTACCTGCACAGTTAATGGGGCAGCGAAAATTCCCCGGCAATTCGCGCTAGATTGCACTTCGGATATATATTTCATGAAAGTGCGTTTCACGCCATTCGCGGAGGACGGATGAAAATCGGCGTTCTTGGATCAGGGATCGTTGCTCAGACCCTTGGGGCCGGATTTCTGCAGCACAAGCATCAGGTGATGGCCGGAACTCGTGATCAAACGAAGCTGGCGGAATGGGCAACGGCACATCCGCAGGCATTTCTGGGAAGCTTCAAAGATGCGGCGCAGTTTGGAGAAATCGTTGTTCTCGCGGTGAAGGGCACGGCCGCCGTTGATGCGCTGCGTGCAGCAGGCGCAGACGCTCTCGACGGCAAAGTTGTCATTGATACCACCAACCCCATCGCGGACGCTCCGCCCGTGAACGGCGTTCTGCCGTTCTTCACCACATATACCGAGTCGCTGATGGAACAACTGCAGCGCGAGTTCCCGAAGACCCGGTTCGTCAAGGCATTTAACTCCGTCGGAAATACGCAAATGGTGAATCCTCAGTACGCCGAGGGCCGCCCCACCATGTTCATCTGCGGCAATGACGCTGCCGCAAAGAAAACCGTCACGCGCATCCTGGACCAGTTCGGATGGGACGTGGCCGATATGGGTCCGGCGGAAGCTGCCCGCGCGATTGAGCCCCTCTGCATGCTCTGGTGCATCCCCGGATTCGCGCGCAACGAGTGGACCCACGCGTTCAAGCTGCTGCACAAGTAAGACAATCAGTTTTCGACAATCGGGCACGCTGATGACATGCCTGCAGCGGACCGCGCCGGAAGACCGCGTCCTTATCGCGATGTCGAAATATCCGGAACCTGGGTGAAATTAGGCTTGCCACGCCACCATCGGCGGGCTAGTATGCAGCCTGCCCCCTAGACCAATCCTTTCCCCGTTGTTCCCTCCCCTGGATCGCTCATCTCTCGGGCAAATACAAGATCAAAAGCCAGGAGCCTTACCGTGAGAAAAATTGGATCTGCGTTGCTGGGAATATCTCTTGCTGTCGCCGGTTTCATGCCGGCGATGGCTCAGGATGCTTCATCGGATGCATCTGCCATGCCGAAGGTGCTCCATATCACCCGCGAATTCATCAAGCCCGGAAAGAGCGGCGCCGTCCATGACAAATCGGAGGCGGCCTTCGTGCAGGCTGCAGAACACGCTAAGTATCCAACCCACTACTTTGCCGTGAACTCCATGTCAGGAGACTCGCGCGCCCTTTATGTTTTCGGCTTCGACTCGTTTGCCGCCGTGCAGAAGGACGTCGAGGCCACCGCCGCCAACGAGACCCTGGCTGCAGCCTATGAGCGCGCCGCAGTGTCCGATGGCGACCTGCTCTCCGCGATCGACGACTCGTACTGGGTCTACAACTCCGATCAGAGTTATCACGCGCACCGTGATCCCGGCCGTCTGCGGTATCTCGAGATCTCTGCCTACTACGCAAAGCCCGGCCATGATGCCGAATGGGCGCAGATCGTGAAGATGGTGCAGGACGCCGAGGACAAGATCGGCAGCAGCGCGCACTGGGCGATGTACGATCTGACTTACGGCGGCGAGGGCGACGTCCATCTGGTGCTCACCGGCCGCCACGGACTGGATGAAATCGACCAGGGCTTCAGCGAGGGCAAGAAGTTCGACGAAGCCATGGGCGAGGACGGAATGAAGAAGTTCCAGTCGCTGGTCGCAGAGACCATCGTGCGCTCCAGTCATCATCTCTATGCCGTCAATCCGCGCCAGAGCTATCCGGACGAGACCTGGGTGAAGGAAGACCCGGCATTTTGGAAGCCCAAGCCAATGGCGGTCAGCGCGCCCGCGAAGACTACGGCAACGGCGCAGAAGGACACAACACCGTAACCAGGTTGAATCGCTTTGCTGGAAACGCGCCCGGCCGCTCTTCTTGGGGCGGCCTGGCTGCGGCCATCGCTGCTCACAAGTCCTGAAACGAAACGCCTTCGCCTCGCATGACCGAATGCCGGCCGAACTGCCGGTCATTGCGCTTCGGGAAGTCCTTGCGGTAATGTGCGCCGCGGCTCTCTTCGCGCGCCAGCGCCGAGGCAACAATCATATCGCCGACGGCCAGCAGGTTGCGCACCTCGATCCCCTGCCGGTTTGAAGTTTCGGGGAGCTCCTCTCCCAGCGCGTCCAGGTTCTGCTGCGCTGTCCGCAGCCCACCGGCATCGCGAAGCAGTCCCGCCTTCTCCCACATGGTGCGCTGCAGCCGTTCTCGTATGCTCGAGAAGTCTGCCTCCGCATAGAGCGGCTCAACCCGCGGATCTGCCTGGCGCACCCGCATTTCGCTTTGCTCCAGCATCGCTTCGGCGGCACGCGCGCCGAAGACCAGCCCCTCGAGCAGCGAGTTGCTGGCCAGCCGGTTGGCTCCGTGCACGCCGGTGCACGCCGCCTCGCCCGCCGCATAGAGCCTCTGCAGCGATGTGCGCCCATGCACGTCGGTGCGTATGCCGCCCATCAGGTAATGCGCCGCCGGTCGCACCGGAATCAGGTCACGCCGCAAATCGAGCCCGTGCTGGGCCAGAAAACCGGAGATCCCCGGAAACCGCTTTACGGGATCGATGTTGGTGACGTGCCGCATGTCCAGATAAACGGGAAGCTGTTCGCCCTGCGCGCCCATGCCTTCGGCTGTAATCGCGCGCGCCACCACATCGCGCGGTGCCAGTTCCAGCAAAGGGTGGTAGCGTTCCATGAACCTCTCGCCCTGCGCGTTCCGCAGGTATGCCCCCTCGCCGCGCAGGGCTTCCGACAGCAGGAACCGCTGCACGCCCGGCAGGCTAAGCGCCGTCGGATGGAACTGGTAGAACTCCATGTCGGCGACCTCGGCCCCGGCGCGCCATGCCATGGCGATGCCATCGCCGGTGGCGACCAGCGGGTTGGTCGTGTCGCTGTAGACTTGTCCGGCTCCGCCGCTGGCCAGCAGCACCGCGCGCGCGCGAACGGTTAACGGTCGCCCCTCGTGATCGAGCAGCGCCACGCCGGCAACAATCCCCATGTCGAGCATGAGATCAATACTGGTCGTCCACTCAAGCAGCGTGATGTTGGGAATGGACCGCGCACGCCGCAAGAGCGAGCGCCCAATCTCCGCGCCGGTGGCATCGCCGTGCGCGTGAAGGATGCGGTTGCGGCTATGCGCCCCCTCGCGCGTCAGCATCAGATGGCCGTCTTCGCGATCGAAATCCGTCCCCCAGCGCAGCAGTTCCTCGACACGCTGCGGACCTTCCTCCACCAGGACGCGCGCAGCTTCACGGTTCACGAGGCCGTCTCCCGCGCTCACCGTGTCCTCAAGATGGAGTGCGATATCCTCTTCGCCGCTCATGGCCACAGCGATGCCGCCCTGCGCATACTGCGTGTTCGATTCGCCCAGCGCTTCTTTGGTGACGACCAGAACGCGCGCTCCATCCGCTGCAATTCCGATTGCGGCGCGGAGACCTGCAATCCCCGCGCCGACGATCAGGTAGTCTGTTTCGTTCAGATCAGCCATCCCCCACTCAGGCTAAAGCATTCATTGGATGAGCGCAGGGCTGAGGAAGTCGCTGCGCCGCCTGTTTTACTCTGGATACATCGTGAAGTCACAAACGATCGCGGTCAAAACCGCCTCGGCGGATTATCTCGTTCACGTGGGTCGCGGCCTCTTCGCCGAGATTGCGCAGCAAGTTAACTCCGACAAATCGCCACGGCGTGCTTTTGTGCTCACGTCATCCGAAATCTGGTCCCTCTGGGGTCAGCAGTTTCTCGCCGCGTTTTCTTCTCCTCCGACGGTGCTCTTTCTCCCCGCAGGCGAACGCTTCAAGCGCATGACCCAGGTCGAGCGCCTTGCCGTGGAGATGGCCGGAGCCGGAGCGGATCGCTCGTCGCTGCTCATCGCCTTCGGTGGCGGCATCATCGGCGACCTGGGCGGCTTTCTTGCGGCTATCTACATGCGCGGCATCGATTACCTGCAGGCGCCCACGACGTTCCTCGCCCAGGTGGACTCCTCCGTCGGCGGCAAAACCGGCGTGAACCTCACCGCCGGCAAAAACCTCATCGGGAGCTTTCACCATCCGCGTGCTGTCTTCGCCGACATCGATGTGCTGCAGACGCTCCCGGAACGCGAGTTGCGCGCCGGTCTCTTCGAGAGCATCAAGGCCGGCATTATCCGCGACGCGCTTCTCTTTCGTTTCATGGAGCAAAATGCGGAGGCGATTCTCAGGCGCGACCCCGAGGCGCTGGAACACGTCATCGCCGCCTCCATCCGCATGAAGGCCAAGGTCGTCGGCATCGACGAGCGCGAATCAGGACTGCGCATGATCCTGAATTTCGGACACACGATCGGCCATGCCATCGAAGCCGCAACGGAGTACCGGCGCCTGCTGCACGGCGAGGCCATTGCCTGGGGCATGCTGGCCGCCATGCGCATCGCGCTGGCCCGTAAGACCGTCGGCCCCGATCAGGCGCAGCGCATCGAGACCGCGATCCGCGCCTATGGCCCGCTTCCACCGTTCCGCGCTGCCGCAGGCAAGCTGATGGATGCAGCGGGACGGGACAAGAAGAATCGTGCTGGAACTCGCCGCTTCGTCCTTCCAAAAGGAATCGGCGATGCCGTTGTCGTGGAGGACGTCACCGACGACGAGATGCAGAACGCGATTGGATGGGTGTTGCGCGAAGCGCGGCAGAAAGCCGAACCAGAGCAGAGGAATTAATCCACTGCAAGGGAGAGCTGGTGGCGCACGTCCGCTCCCCGAACCCAGAAGATCACATCGGTCGCAATGTTGGTCGCGTGATCGGCAATGCGCTCCAGGTTGCGCGAGATCAGGATCGATGCCAGCGCCTGGTCGGCGAGTTCCGGATGCTCCTGAATCACCTTGGTGAGGTCCGTGATCGCCACGCGGTTCATGCGATCAATGTCGTCGTCCATGTCGCGCACAGATTCCGCCAGCAGCGCATCGCCGTCCAGCAGCGACTGCAGCGCCGTGCGGATCATCCGGCTGGCGAACGATCCCATCCCGGCAATATCGACCGGCAGGTCAACAGGATCGTGTTCCATGTGATCGAGCGCGCGGATCGCAATGCTGACCGCCATGTCGCCGATGCGCTCGAGATCGGCATTGATCTTGATCACGGCCAGGATAAAGCGCAGGTCGATGGCCATCGGCTGTTCACGGCTGAGCAGCTCATAGGCCATATCATCAACTTCGCGCTGCGCCGTGTTGATGGCCGTCTCGTTGTCGCGGACGTACTGGCAAAGGCTGGGATCGCGCTGCAGCCAGGCATCGACGGACGATTCCACCGCCTGCTGTGAGAGCGCGGCCATCGCCAGGAGCTTATCCTTCAGCTCCGCCAGCTGCTGATGAAAGTGAATCCGCGGCAATTCTCCTCCTGCCAGGGCCTGCTGGACTGGATGCTCATCCGCCCAGCACGCCGGACCGATCTTTGTATTGTGCAACGGCGTACGTCAAAACCATGCAAATTTGACGGAACATCGTTACTTTTGTGAGTCAGCTTGCTGCTCCCAGCCCAGCTGGATCCACGACGGCGCGCGGCAGCGATTCAGGCCAGGCGCCTTTCGGCTTCCTGAGCCGCCTCGAAGATCTGCTCGAACGATTCCACCGCGTACAGCACCTTCTGCTCCTCGGAGACCAGAAACTTCTGCTCCAACACCTGCTCCAGATTGAAATCCCGGATTTCCGGACGCCCCTCGATCACATGGGTTCCTTCGCCATGCGACGAGATGAGACCGCTGCCGTAGAGCTTGATCTTGCCGTTCTGCCGGATCACTCCGAATTCCACGGTAAACCAGAAAAGCCTGCCCATCTTCTCCAGCTTTTCCTTGTCGTGCATCAGGCTGGCGCTCACGCGGCCGTAGTGCTGCAGGAAATCGGCGAAGACCGGATGCGCATGCATCGGCACATGGCCGAAAACATCGTGAAAGATGTCCGGCTCCGGCGTGTACTCCATCGATTCGCGGCTGCGAATGTAGGTGGTCGTCGGGAACTGGCGCGCGCCAAGCATTTCGAAAAACGCATCCGGGGGCAGGAACCCGCTCACCGGAGTAGCATTCCAGCCGGTGCGCGGCTTCAGACGCCGGTTCACGTCCGCCAGATTGGGGATCGTGTCTTCCCGCAAACCGATCTGGTGGAAGCCGTCCAGGTATTCCTGGGCCGCATGCTCCAGCAGTTGCGGCATGCGCCGGCGCACCAGCTCCGCCCAGACGGAATGCTGCTCGACCGTATAGGCATCCCAGTTCTGCTGAATGAGATAAGGCTTTGCCACCGTGAGTTTCTGATCGGCGCCGGCAACTGGATTCATGCAAATCACCCCTGGCAAAACGTATGAGAATTTCACCCGGCTTGCAGGGATGTCAACCGGGAACCCCTGGGTTGGGTACAACTTTTGTGGTTGCCGCAAAAACCCACGCATCGCCCAGAAGAAAGTTCACAGCGGAACAGCTAACGATCGCGACTCCATTGGCGAGGAGAACCGGAAGGCGCAGCTCCTGGACGAGGGCTCGCATCAGGATAAGATTTCCGCCCATCGACACCAGTCCGTTTGAGAAGTGGAACCGGACCAGCGCCCCGAAGAACGCGTCCGGGCGGCGATCGCGCCAGGTATAACGGACGTGCCAGATGAAGTTGTGCAGCAGCGTGACTTCAAGGGCGGCGGCTGTAGCGAGCAGATAGCGACCATGCATCGCCCTGTCGAGAACGCCGAGCGCCCCAAGCTGCACGATAGCCCCGATGACGCCGACGAAGTTGAACCGCAGCCACCGCACCAGGCGGCTCACGGCAGAGGCTCCTCGCGGTAAAGCTGCGCCGTGTGGCGTACCGCGATCCCCATTACCGTGCCGACCATGCAGACAAACGCAATCGCTCCGCCGATGTCCAGCAGCAGCAGACGATGGCCAAACACGATGGCCCACGGATTCCGCAGCAGCGCGAGTGTACCCATCACCAGCAAGATGCGGATCTCCGTCGGCCCGCAGAGCCCCTGCGACATTTCGAATCGCGACAAGGTATAGGTGGCCAGGTAGCTTTCGGCCGAGAGCAGCAGGAACGCGATCAGCAGGCCCAGCGCCACCGGCCAGTGAACGAACCCCGAGCATGCCATGCCGGACATCAGCGCCGTGGCCCCGAAGATGTCCACCACGTGGTCGACGTAAAACCCGTAGCGGGGACGCTGCTGCTTCCGAACGCGGGCGAGCGTCCCGTCCAGGCTGTCGCCCAGCCAATTCAGCCCAATGCAAACGATAACCAGAAGCAAAGCCCAGCGGTGCCAGCGCGCGACGGCATAGAACAATCCGGCTGCACCCTGCGCCGCGAGCCCCAGAGCCGTGAGCCCGTCGGAGGTGACCCACCCCGGAGCGCGACGAGCCATCGCTTCCAGGGCGCGCTTTTCCAGCGAAGCCGTCAGCGAGCGGTTGATCCGCGCGGCAGCGGCAAAACTGCGCTCATTCTTGAGAGTGGTTGTTTGCGTGGCCATGTGCGTTCTCCTTTCGAAGTGAGTCAGCTTGCGTGGGCCGAAGCGACTGGCACACCGCCCGCAGCGTGAACTCAAGGGATTCGCGTGGGACGGACTCGATGTACGGCCCGATCAGCCAACCGAGCCCTGCGGGAATGGAGCGGGTGAGCGAGACAGATTCAACCTGCAGATAAACCCCGCCGTCCGCTTCTTCGGCGCTCCACCACGTATCGAGACGCCAGAGGAAGCCGTGGTCTTCCGCAGGGCTGAGCGGCCGCTCCGCCCCCGATCCCGGTGAGGCGATCTCGGCAATGTGCGTGGACCGTGAGAAGCTGGCGGCGTGCCGGGCGTCCAGGCGGCTGAACAAAACGTCGTAGTCCGTGTCCAGAACGACGGTGAGCACATGATGCTGCCGCAGCCGCATCGCAACCTGCACGTCATTGCCGCGATCCGCCAGCACGTGCGCCTGGACCACTTGCGGCGAGAAAACAGCGGGGTACTGCGCATAATCCCGGAGAAGGCGCTCGAAGTCCTCCGCGCTGGCCCCGGAGACGAACGCCGATGCCCGCCAGTGGTGAAGGAGCGCGCCGGGTAGGTTGCCGCCCCCGGGCGGCATCACCCGCTCAACCAGAATCTTTCCCCGCCGTAGCCGTGCTCGGCTCGCCGTGTCCAGCCCAACGTACGGGTCTGCCGACCCGTGCTGCCGGACCATCCGCGTATTCACAGCGGCCACACACGAGTCGAATCCTGCCACCGCGGCCGGAGTGGGCTGGTCGGCGTGGAGCGGCAACCCCACAAGCATCAAAACTGCGCTCGCGATCGGAATCGTGCACCAGCGGCGTTCCATACCCCGCACGATGCCGCAGCCGGTCCGGCCAGGCAATGCAGGACGCCTCACGAGTCCCAGGAATGATTCTCACGGCGCAGATGGTTCTCGCGGCGGTACTTACGCGGAGTCCTCGCACGCCGTACTCGAGGCCCAGACCCAGTCATCGGCTAAACTCGACTGTTCGGTGTCGGAGATTCAGCCAGCACGGCGCTTTCGCTTCGGAGTCTATGAGGCAAATGCCTCAACGGGAGAGCTTCGCCGCCAGGGCATTCGTGTCAAGCTGAATGCCCAGCCCTTCCAGGTGCTGCTCCTGCTGCTGGACCGTCCCGGTGAATTGCTCACCCGCGAAGAGATCGCCCGCGCGCTCTGGCCCGAAGGAACCTTCGTCGACTACGAACACGGGGTAAACTCGGCCGTCAACCGGCTCCGTGAGGCGCTGCGGGACCCCGCCGCCAATCCCCGGTTCATCGAGACCCTCGCCCGTCGCGGCTACCGCTTTGTCGCTCAGGTGGAGCGGATCGACGCTGGACAACCAGGCGCCACGCCGCCATCCATCGCCGGCCCGTCCGCAACCGCCGCCGAAGCACTGCCCGAACCGGCCGGCAGTGGCATTCTCGCCTCGCCCGCCGAGTTGCCGAGGATTTCCCAGCCCGTCGCCCAATGGCTCTTCCTCGGCCTGCAGCTCATGTATGTGGCGTTCTATGTCGGAGCGCTGGCGAATCTTGCCGAAATTGACGACCTGTTCGCGGCGCTGCCGAGGCCCGCTGTCGCCCTGGTTGTCCTGATCGTGACGGCGGTCGTGCTGATTCCCGTACGCGCCTTTGTGATCACTGGCGTTGCGCTGCGTGCTCCGGCGGTCCGCGAAAAATTCCTGAAGCTCTGGCTGTTTCTCCTGCCGCTGGACGAATTATGGGCGCTGGCGCCCTTCCTGCTCCTGCACCACATCAACCTCGGACTGGCTCTGGCGTGCACCGCGCTGCTGGCCTGGTCGCCCTTTGTCCAGCGTTCGCTCATGCTGATGGGAGCGGGTGCTCCGCAACGCCACTCCTGATCGCACTTGCCTCAGCGCCCTATTTCTTCCGGTCCTGTTTCCTGGTCTCAGGTGGGCTGCTGACCGGCGGCAGATCGTAAATCTCAATCGCGCCGTGACGCAAAACGGCGAATCGCCGGCCGTCCGGCGACAGCGCGACATTCTGGCCCGCTGTCAGTACAGGCGTCGC
Source organism: Acidobacteriaceae bacterium (assembly GCA_035295245.1). Taxonomy (GTDB): domain Bacteria; phylum Acidobacteriota; class Terriglobia; order Terriglobales; family Acidobacteriaceae; genus Palsa-343. The sequence continues at coordinate 6,076 of DATGJK010000217.1, read as the reverse complement.
ATCGCGAACCATCACCAGCTTGCCGGATTCGGTGTCGTACACGCCCACCAGTTGCCGCGAGATGTCCTCGGGATCGAGCGCGTCAAAGGAACTGATGGGGTGAGTGACTTCAATGGACTCGTAGGCGAACCGGCTGCCGTTCTCTGCAAAGTCAAACCAGCCCCATACGTAACGGTCGCCCCAGTGGTCGCGCCAGAGTTCCCGACCGTCGGTGGTTACAGCAATGACCGGACGATCTTCTCCTGCTTGATAGCAGCCCATCACCAGCGCAATGCTGGCGCTGACCGGCTGAACGGTAGGCCGGCAGTTGGATTTGATCTCCGCGAAAAAGTGCGGCGCGCCCTCGAACCGGACATCACGCACAACCCACGTGCCCAGTTGCTTGCCCTCCAGGACGTCCGCGATGCCGTCCCCCAGCAGCGGAACGTGCACTGCGCCCTTCGCGTCCGTCAACACCATGACGCGATTCGATCCCGGTGTCACGATCTCCACCTTGACGGGCTTCGGCACATCCGGCCCGTCTGTCGTTTCCAGCGAAGGTCCGGGTCGCTGCGGCTCTTCCTGCTCAATGACCACCCGCGACCGGTCAGGCGCCACCTGAACGCCACGCAGCGGCGTATCGAACGAGAGATACGGAGTCAGCTGCAGTGAATCATCCGTGAGGAACAGGCGGTCGCGCACCCGGATCAGGAACTTTCCGTCTCTCCACGGCCACATGTATTGGGCCCGGTCGTGCATGCGCCACTGCGCCTGACGAACGACGTCGCCCGTATGCGTATCCAGCACCACCGCCCGGATTTCCTGGTCGTCGTCGTCGCCGCCATCGCTGGGCAGTCGCCGCAGCAGCCCGCCAACGCGAAACGTGAACAGCAGATGGTCGCCGTCCAAAAAACCGAGCGACGCCGACGACATGCGGTAGGTCAGATAAAATGCGCTCGGAGCAGAAAAGCCCAGCGGATCGACCGGAATGCGCAGCGAGGGTTGTGGCTCACCAGGCGCCTGCGCTGCCTTTTGGGCGCGGGAAAAGGGCGCCATGAACGATCCTGTTATGATCAGCCCCGTGAGCCACCAAGCCCGATTCATGTTCCCCCGGTTCCCATTCTCCGCATCGGAGACGGCGCGAGCAACTCCCTTAGCGGCATCCACTCCTCTGATTTGACGTTGCAGACGAATCTGCGTATAAGACTTTGATCGAAGACGCATTCGGATTGGCAGCGCATCCGTTTACCCTATCCGGAGCAACAAATCTTATGGCCCGCATGCAGGAAGCTCGCGAAACATCTACGGCTCGCCGGACACCACGGCCCGGGGCAACCAGCTCACGCTCCGCAAGCGAAGCCGCGCAGCAACGGCTCCTCCTGGAATACCAGAACGCTCTCCAGCAGATGCAGGAAGGCAAATTTGAAAAAGCCCGCGTGCTGCTCGAGAAAATTGTCCCCGACGCCCCGCCGGAGATTCTAGAGCGGGCACGCGTCTATCTGACGGTTTGCGAGCGAAACAACCGGTCGTCCGAACTCAAGTTCAATACACCCGAGGAGCGTTACGACTACGCCGTCTCCTTGCTGAACGCAGGCTCCTTTGAAGATGCCCGCGACCAGTTCGAAGGGATCCTCGCCCAGTCGCCCCAGGCCGACTTCGCCCATTACGGCATGGCCCTGCTGAGCAGCATGACCGGACAGGCCGAAGAAGCCCTCGAACACCTGGGGCGTGCTATCGAGATCAATCCTGCCAACCGCATCCAGGCCCGCAGCGATCCGGATTTCATTGATATGGCGGATGATCCGCGCTTTACCGAACTTCTCTATCCGGAGATGGGCTGAGAGACTCCCGGCCCTCCCTCACGGTTTAGACTGTAGATGAACGCCCGATTCTGAACCAGTGAGATCAGTCCCGAAAACGATGCAACCGCCTGGTGTGCGGGTCGTCGCCATTGGCGGAGGAACCGGCCTCTCCACTCTGCTGCGCGGCCTCAAACAGCGGGTGCCGCATGCCGCCGGACTGCTCGCCGTTCCGCCAAAGTCCCCGCTGATTGCCGATCTGTCCGCCGTGGTCACCGTGACCGACGACGGCGGATCCAGTGGTCGGCTCCGCCGCGATTTCAACATGCTCCCGCCCGGAGACCTGCGTAACTGCATGGTCGCGCTCTCCGAGGACGAGGGCCTGATCTCGCAACTCTTCCGCCATCGCTTCAGCCGGGGCGAAGATCTCGGCGGCCACAACTTCGGTAACCTGTTCATCGCCGCCCTGACGGAGATGACTGGCGACTTCGGGCAGGCGATCAAAATGGCGGCGGAGATCCTTGCCACCCGCGGGCATATCTACCCCGCCACCCAGTCTGATGTCACCCTCGCTGCCCGGATGGAAGACGGCTCCATCGTCCGCGGAGAAACCCAGATCACCGGCAGCCGGAATCGCATCGTTGAGCTCATGCTCGAGCCGCCCGACCCGCCGCCACCGCCAGAAACGCTGGATGCGATCGCCGCCGCCGACCTCATCACCCTGGGCCCCGGTTCCCTCTACACCAGCATCATCACCAACCTGCTGGTGCACGGCATCCCGCAAGCGCTCGGCGCAGCGCGCGGCACCCGTGTATTCATCTGCAATCTTATGACGCAGGCAAACGAGAGCCTGCATCTGACCGCCTCCCAACATATCGAGAGAATCTACGAGCACGCCGGCCATCCCATCTTCGACTATGCTCTGGTGAACACGGCCCCGGTATCCGCCGCCGTGCGCAAGCGGTACGCCGCCGAGGGAGCCGAAGTGACCGTTGCCGACGTGGAGAAGATTGAGGCGATAGGCATCCAGGTGGTGACCGGCAACTTCGCGGCCGAGGGGGACGTGCTCCGTCATGCCGCCGATCGCGTCACCGATGCGGTTCTCGCCCTGCCCATGCGCGCAGGAGCGGCCGTTCCGGCGCGCTAAGCCGGTTTGCGAATCTCAAGCCGGCCGCCGGTCTGCTTCAGCTGCCCGCACGCGGCATAGATGTCCCGTCCGCGGGGCCGCCGGACGAACGCCGGAATCCCCTGTTCGCGCAGCCGTTGCTGGAAGACAGCCACATCTTCGGGCCGCGGCATCGTGAACGGCACATCCGGCCCCGGATTCCACGCGATCAGATTCACCTTCGCCGGGAAATTCGCGCGGCGGATCAGCTTTACGACTTCATCGGCGTGTTCCCCCTGGTCGTTGACGCCGCCCAGCAGCACGTATTCGAACGTGATGCGCTCCCGCGGGCGCAGCGGCACTTTGCGCACTGCCTCGATCACCTCCGCGATGTCCCATTTGCGCGTAATCGGCATGACTGCCTCGCGAACCGTGTTGTTGGGCGCATTCAGAGAAATCGCCAGTCTCGGCCGGACTGGCTCCTGAGCGAATCGCAGAATCCCCGGGACAATCCCCGACGTCGACACCGTCATGCGCGATTCAGGAATGCCCACCTGTTCAACCAGCAGCCGCACCGCCGCCATGAATGCGTCGAAGTTCAGGAACGGCTCGCCCATCCCCATGAAGACCAGGTTGATGCGGTCGCGGCCCGGCTCCGCCTTGTGGCGGTTCAGAACCGCGGCAACCTGACCGGCAATCTCCCCCGCCGACAAGTTCCTGATGATCCCCAGGCGCGCCGTCAGGCAGAACTGGCAATTGACCGCGCAGCCGATCTGGCTCGACACGCAAATCGTGGCGCGCGACCACGCACCTGGCTCGTTGGGCCGGTCCTCATCGTCCTGCGGCGAATCGTCCCCTTCCGGCATCCACACCGTCTCAACGGTCTGGCGGTCATCGCCGGCGATCAGATAGCGTTCAGTGCCGTCGACGGAACGAAATGTCTCGACGATCCGCGGCATCCCGACCTGAAAACCGGCGGCAGCGACTCTGTCACGCAGCTCTTTCGGCCAGGTTGTCACTTCGTCCAGGCTCTCAACGCGCTGCCGGTAAAGTGTGATTTCCAGTTGCCGGAGGCGGTACGGAGCTAAGGAAAATTCCAGCAGAGTTGCGGCAAGCTGCTGATTCGAAAGGCCAAAAAGTCTTCTACCGGCGGGGGCTCCGGAAGCGTCTAAGATGGTGGAAAGCGGTTCCCCTCCGGGCATAGCCATTAATCCGAGAATAGCGCATCTATTACCAGGCGGGCCTGCCGGAGCCGGACAGACGTGTATGAACAACGAACGGAATATCCGTAAGACAATTCTTCCCAGCGGACTCATTGTGCTGACGGAACGCATGGAGCATGTGCGCTCCGTCGCTATGGGCGTGTGGATGCGCGCCGGCTCCCGTCATGAAATCCCTGAACTGAACGGAATCTCGCATTTTGTCGAGCACATGGTGTTCAAGGGCACCAAGTCGCGCTCGGCCCAGCGTATCGCCCGCGAAGTGGACGCCATCGGCGGCAACCTCGACGCGTTCACCGGTAAAGAGACCGTCTGCTTCAACGTGAAGGTGCTCGATGAGCATGTCCCCACGGCACTCGATGTTCTCTCTGACCTGATCCTGAACCCCGTCTTCGCCACGGAGGAAATTGCCCGCGAGCGCGGTGTCATCCTCGAGGAAATCAAGATGGACGAGGACAATCCTGACACCCTCGTCCACGAGATCTTCACCCAGAGTTTCTGGAAAGATCACCCGCTGGGCAAGCCAATCCTCGGCACCCGCGAGACGGTGCAAAGCTTTGAGCAGAACACTCTGCTGCGCTTCTTCGAACAGCGCTTCCTCGCCGGCAACATGATTTTTTCCGCCGCCGGCAACCTGGAGCACGACAGCTTCGTGGAACTCGTCGCAAAGCATTTTGGCTCGCTCGCCTCAGGAGCGGTTCCGACCGACACCGTCGCACCAACGGTGACGTCGCGCATCAATCTGCGCAATAAGAAGTCTCTGGAGCAGGTACAGCTTTGCCTCGGCGTTCCCGCGCCTCCGGTCGCCGACGAGTCGCGCTACACCACCCTGCTGTTGAACACGCTGCTGGGCGGCGGCATGAGCTCGCGCCTCTTCCAGACCGTGCGTGAGGAGCGCGGCCTGGTCTATGCCATCTACAGCGACCTCAATCCGTATCGCGATACCGGTTCGCTCTGCGTGTATGCCGGAACCTCTTCTGATCGCGCGCTGCAGGTCATCGACCTCATCATGGAAGAATTCCGCCGGCTCAAAACGGAGCCGCTGGCCGCCGAGGAACTGCGCCGCGCCAAGGACCAGCTCAAGGGCAATCTTCTCCTGTCTCTGGAAAGCTCGATGTCGCGCATGTCGAACCTGGCGCGCCAGCAAATGTATTTCGAGCGATTCTTTGGGATCGAGGAGATCCTCACGAAGGTGGAAGAGGTCAACGAGGGCCAGGTCATGGCCATGGCCGCCGAACTCTTCCAGCCGGAGAGAGTCGCTGTCACGCTGCTGGGCCGCCTCGATGGCCTCCGCCTCACGCGCAGCCGCTTTGATTGTTAGCTGCTCTTTTCCAGAACCGCAGCGAAAAATCCATCGCAGGGAAGCACGCCCGGAATGGTTCGCAGATACGCGCCATCGGTCGCAGTGCGCAGCAACTCGCGGCCTGAGGACGTGACGACGCGCATCGCGAGCAGCTCATCCAGGATCTCCGCCACCGGAACCACGCGCAGTCCGGATGTACCGCGAAGTACCCGATCGACGACATCTTCGTTTTCTTCCGGTTCCAGCGAGCAAGTGGAGTAGACGAGCGTTCCCCCCGCCACCAGTCCGGCAACGGAGGCGCGCACGATCCCAATCTGCCTCGCCTGCTGCCGTTTCAGTTCAGCCTCCTCGATCCGAAGCCGTATCTCCGGATTGCGCGCCATGGTGCCCGTGCCGCTGCAGGGCACATCGCAAAGGATCAGGCCGTAATCGGGTTGCAGGCGGATCTTCGCGGCATCAGCCACTTCGAACTGGATCGCATTCCGCAGCGCGGGCGCAAGGATCCTCTGCATTTCCTGGAGACGCCGCCTGCTCGCATCCACGGCCGTGATCTGCGCCGCCGGCAGCCGCTCCGCGAGAATGGCTGTCTTGCCACCGGGAGCAGCGCAGGTGTCCAGCACGCGTTCAGCCCCGGGCCGCGCGGCAGCAGCGATTTCTGCAACAAGCTGCG